>JBILFU010000005.1:0-20891 GCA_044351405.1 Phycisphaerales bacterium | reverse complement strand
GTCGAGCACGGCCGAGGGGGGCAGGCGCGGGAAGTCGCTGCGGGCGAGGTACTCGCCGAAGAGCGGTCGGTTCTGGAGGCCCGTGGCACGGTTGGCGGCCACCTGGTCGGCCATGCGGTTTCGGTCGATGAGGCGCGGGAAGAGCGCGTCGGCCACCTCCTGGGCGATGCCCTGCGCGATGGTCTCCGCGCGCGAGGAGCGCCCCGACGAGGCCTGGCTGGCGGCCGCCTGCAGTCGCCCGCCCTGGCTGCGGACCACGTACGCCGTGCCGATGATCACCAGCAGCACGAGCACCGCGCTCACCAGCACGATGGCGTTGGCGCGCGCCATGGCCGGCCGTCGGGCGGCGCGCAGGGGATTCGCGGTCGGGCGCTGGAGGGCTGGGGGGGTCACGGGGTCATTCCTTGCGCCGCTTGGGGACGGTGAACACGAACTGGAACTCGCGTCCGCGCTCCAGCGCCAGGCGCGGGTCGTGGAGCGTGCAGGTCACGCGGACCTGCGTGGGCCACGGGGTGTAGTCGTCCCGCGCCACGGTGATCCCCTCCGGCGTCACCGTGAAGGCATCGTCCTGGTTGAAGCCGAAGACCGCGGTGTACGCGCGGACGGGCACCTCGGTGCCGAACGGCGCCTTCACGGCCACCGGCTGGGTGCTCTCCGTGCCGGTCTCGAGGCCCTCGATGGCCTCCGCCACCGAGCGCATGTGGTAGTTGGTGCGGAGTTCCGGCGAGCCGCCGATCACGTCCGGCATGGACTCCTGCCGGTCCTGCGCAAGGCTCACGCCCAGTCGCTGGTCGAGCGGGATGGCGAACGGGCCGCTGGCGGTTCCCTGGTAGCTGTCCGGGAAGCCGAACCACGGCTGGCGGCGGATCAGCGTGGTCGGCTCGTCCTGCCCCGCGGGCCAGCTGCTCGCAAAGGGCTCGAACCCGCGCAGCTGCGTCGCCGGCGTCACCCGCTGCAGCCCGCAGTTGGCATCGACCACGACGCGGGGCGTCGCGTCGATGATCCTGCCGGACGCGTCCGTCTGCCGGCCGGTCAGCGGCTCCCACGTCCAGTCCACCTGGAAGCTGCTGCAGTTGGTGAGGAGCGTGCTCGAGAGGAGCATCTCGCTCTTGCGGTCCGTGTTGGGGACGTACCGCTCGGCACGGGGCCAGCCGAGCGTTCCCGGAAGGGGGCCTGCCACCGTCGTCGAGTCGATGAAGCCGATCGCCCGCGTCCCGAACGTCCCTCGCATAATCCGGTCGCGCTGAGTAGTGTAGCGCGCGATGGTCACTGCATCGGCGTTGTTCCCT
Organism: Phycisphaerales bacterium; assembly: GCA_044351405.1. Lineage (GTDB taxonomy): Bacteria > Planctomycetota > Phycisphaerae > Phycisphaerales > SM1A02 > UBA966. Next base: position 19,602 of record JBILFU010000005.1, on the reverse strand, counting down.
GTCACCACCACGGTTTCGCCCGAGGGCCACGTGGGGGCACCCGCACCCGTCGGCCACGACTGCGGCGCGGCGGTGCTCGAGACGGTCGAGAAGGGTACCACCAGGGAGCGCAGAAACGGTTCATCGCAGAAATCAACGGCAGTGCCGAGACGCAGGTTCGGCGCCACCACCCGGCGGATCTTGCCGAGGTCGCTCGCGGCGATGTCCACCCATCCCGACTGCAGGAAGGGGCTTGGAATCAAGCGGGCACTCTCGGGGATCCGGTTGCGGTTGCGGAGCCCCTGGTAGAAGCTCTCGGAGTCGGGGCTGCCCGTTTCCGTCGCCGAGGGCGCCGTGTAGGAACGGTCGCCGAACACGCTCGACGCGGCGCTCGCGCCCTGGCGGTCCGCCAGCGTGGCCCCGCCCGGGAACACCGGATCCGGAAAGTACGAGGAACGCCCGCCGTCGTCCGCGAGCAGCACGGCCTTGCGCGCAAGCACCCACTGCCGGGCCTCGGGCTGGTTGGCCGAGACGCGCGGCGCCCCGGCCGTGGCTTCCGTGGTGCTGCCGTAGCGCCAGCCGGCCCGGTATCCCTGCCCCGCGGCGGGATCCCACCAGGTCCACGGGACGATCGGCTTCATGCGCGCTCCGTTGGTGACCGCCGGGGTCGGGGAGACGCCCGTGATGATCGGGCGTACGCGCCGCTGCTCGGGATTCGCCGCCCCGGCGGCGAACGGATCAGGCGGATCGAGCGGGTTGTTCCGCAGCCCCGGCAGCTGGATCCCGTGGCCGTAGTAGACGCGCGCGCCGCGCGACTGCTGCCCGCCGCCCGCGGTGGCCAGGTCGCCGGGGCCCGCCCAGCGCGCGGAGGTCTCCAGCCCCGACGTGAAGAACACCATCTGGTCGCAGCGCACGATGGCGTCCGCGTCGAGCAGCGGGTTCAGGAGCGGCGCACCGGCGCTCCACGTCCGGTTGATGTCGTTGCGCACCGCGACGCACTGGATGGCCAGGTAGCCGTCGCGGCTGATGCGGTCCAGGTCGCGCTGCAGCTGCTCGCGGAGGAGCGATGCCTGCTGCAGCACGTCCGCCGATGCCTCGCCCAGCGAGGAAACCTGCCGCGCGGACGAGAAGATCTTCCCGGAGGCGACGATGATCGCCACGAGCAGGATCACTGCCACCAGCATCTCCACCAGCGTGAACGCGCGCCGCATGGTCACAGGTTCCTCACGGTGGCATAGATGGGGATGAGCTGGCCGCCCTCCTCGTCCACGATGGACGGGACGTAGTGGAGCGTGCGCACGCCGAAGGGCACCGGGTCCGTGCCCGCCGCCGGGATCAGCTCGTAGTCGTCGTAGACCGCGCTCGGCTCGACGCGCGGGATGGGTGCCTGCAGCCAGACCTGCTGCTGGTCAAGACGGGAGCGACGGCCCCGGTTGACCCGGTGCACGTTGCCGTTGTTGTCGATGAGCCACTGGCCGGAGAACTGCCACTGGTGGTGGATGGGCGGAGGGCCGTCCGCGGGGAAGTCGTCGATGCCGAGCCCCTGCCCCGGTCCTCCCGCGACGGTGGAGGCGCCCGCGATCAGCGTTCCCGTCGTGAAGGGAGTCCTGCCCTGGGCGGAGTCCACGGCGGGCTGCTGCCAGCCGAGCGGCACCTGGAGACCGATCTGCGGCCCGGTGGTGGCGGATCCGGATGTCAGCCCGGTGCCCGATGCGGCCAGCACGCGCCGGTAGGGGAACCCGGGCAGGTTGCCGTAGCCGCCGGTGAGCCGCGCGGGGAAGGCCGGCTGGCCACCGTCGACCGGTGCCGCGTAGAACGGCCGGCGCGCGCCGCCCCCGGCCACGTAGCGGAACACGAAGATGCCCACCTGGATGGTGCCGCCGTGGCGGCGGAACATGCACTCCCATGCGTAGGCGGGCGGGTTGCGCGCGAGCAGCCCCTGGTCCGTGGCAGCGGAGGCCGTGGCCGAGGGCTCCGGGATGGTGGGCCACCACCGCTCGCGCTGGGTGATGATGACGGGCGGCGCCCGGAGGCTCTTGGTGAACTGGTACGGGATCCCGAAGAGCGTGATGCCGGGGACCGAGGACACCACCCCTTGCGGCAGTTCGCAGAACTCCCGGTCCGTACCGCCGTCCTGCTGCGCGAGCGCGGAGAAGACGTCGAGCGCACCGCGCAGGTTGACGCCCACCGTGCCCACCTGGTCGGGGCGGATGACCCCCGGGCGCATCCAGGACCAGTCGCCCGGCACGCCGCGGAAGACGTACGAGCCGTTCTGCACGGACTGGGTGAACAGGCGCGCCTGCACGTTCGCGGGCGCCCCGCCGATCCCGAAGTCCTCGAAGCACCCGAAGTCCGCGGAAGAGACGCGCGCCCGGATCAGCCCCAGCGCATGATCCGCGATCTGCGGTCCGAGCTGCTCGTCCGCCGACTGCTGCTGCTGCAGGATGCCCGCCGGGAAGAGCGCCGAGACGGAGATCACGCCGATCGCCAGGATGAACACGGCGAAGAGCAGCTCGATCAGGGAGAAGGCGCGCCGCAGGCTCATCGCACCTCCAGCACGGCGACGCCCGAGTACCGGTTGAAGGTGATCCGGTCGGACTGCTGCTCGATGAACTGGCTGAGGTCCTGGCGGCGCCGGCCCCCGCCGCTTCCGGTGCTGTTGATCGAGGAGCCGCGCCACGAGCCGAGCACGGTCGAACCGGCCGTGGCAAGGGGGAAGACCTCCTTGGCCTCGATGTCGGAGAACACGGCGAGGTACGGCACGTAGTCGAACACCGGCTCGTCCGAGGGCTCGTCGTAGACCGCCCACTGGACGTTCGCGTCCGCGGGATACGGCGGAACGACGGTCGCGCCCTTGCGCGGGCGGCCGTCGCCGTCGTAGTCGACGAAGGCCTTGACGTACGCGTTGTCCACGGACCCTCCGCCGCCCGAGGTGTCGACCTCGAGCACCGCCTCCGGGTTGCGCGAGAGCATCCGCCCGTCCGGGCCGAAGAGCACGGCGATGGCCCAGCCGAGCTCCGTGCGCCCGAGGTCCGGCAGGAAGCCCGGCCGGCCCGTGGCCTGGTCGACCGGCGTGACGGTGCCCTCGAAACGCGGCTGGGTGATCCAGAATCGGTCGTTGGCGCCCACGGTCTGGTCGGTGACGACGCTGAATGCGGGCCCCGCGACCAGGATGCCCGGCGGCAGGCGCTTGGAGGCGATCCCGGGCACCGGCACGAACCGATCCGCGAATACGTCGCGGTCGCCGTTGACGTCGGTGACCACCTCCCCCGTCCACTTGGCGACCACCAGCTCGACCACCTGCGGGTCGCTCGGGATGGCGCGCGTCTGGCGGTCGGGCGCCACGCGGAAGGTGAGGGCCACGTACGCGTTGTCGCGAAGCGCGATCGACCGCGCGGTGCCGAGCATCGCCACGACGGTGTTGGTGGCGGCGGTGCGGTTGGCGTCGCGGGCCAGGTTGCCCACCGACACCGCCGTGAGCGTCGTGAGCGCGAGGACGATCCCCATGACGGCCAGCAGCTCGAGCAAGGTGAACGAGCGGCGCGCCCCACGGCGCGGTGGGCGGAAGGGGTTGGCGGCGGTGCCTGCCATGGGTCGAGGGTCTAGGGCGCGACGGTGTTGTCCGGCGGGTCCAGGTCGTAAAGATAGATGTTATCGGCCGCCGCGGTACGGCGGAACGCCAACTGGTCCGGCCCGCTCAGACCGGCGGGCGCGTCTCCCAGGGCCCCGAACACGCCGTCGGGCCCTGCGGACACCAGGCAGATACGGGAAGCGGCGCACACGCCGAACGCGATGTCCAGGTTTTCCAGGGACGTCCGTACCGAACCGTCGGGGTCGGGCGTGCCGCCGTCGGTGGTCCGCCACGCGCGGCCCGGGAAGACGAACGCCACCCGGTTGCCCCACGGGTCCACGAACTCCGAGCGCGACGTGAGCGGCCGCGGGTTGTTGGCGGTGGGGGTGGCGACGGCCTGGGCCGCGGACGGCAGGTAGAGGACGGGCGGCGTGCCCGAGGTCTGGTTGGCCGCCGGGTACATGTCGGTGGGAGCGGTGGTCACCACCGGCCTGCCGCCCGGCTCCGGGCGCAGGAGCTGCGGCGGGATGCCGCCCAGCAGGGCGCGGATCGACTCCACCTGCATCAGCAGGTTCACCGCGTACACGCCCGCTCCGCGGGCGCGGCCGTAGGTCCGCGCGGCCGCGGTGGCGGCGCCGGGCGGGTCCGCGGGCTCCCACACGTCGAAGGCCTGCGCGCTCGCGCCGTTCGGCGGATTGACGCCCGACCCGCAGTAGCTGACGGGCCGGCCCGTGACGGCCTCCCACTCGTTGAACGCAGACTCCATGGTCGCGAACGCGGCGCGCGTCTGCGCGGCCTCCGCGCCCTTCAGCACCGCCGATCCCACCGCAAGCGCCAGCGCGGTCAGGATGAGGATGACGCCCACGACGATGAGCATCTCGATCAGGGTGAAGGCGCGCCTCATGGACCGAACCTCACGATGTTGTCCTCGTTGAACCCCTCAGCGTCGGCGCGCACCGCCTGGTTCCAGCGCCGGTCCGGTCCGCGCGAGAAGAGCGCGAACTCCGCGCCCAGCGCGGCGCGCGAGGCGCCCGTGTCCGCGACCCCGCCCTGCGACAGGTCGGCCACCGCGTCGATCGCCTCGCCCGGCGCGAAGACCGCCGGGCGCAGCGCCACGACGTCCGCGAGCGAGAAGCGGCGGTCTACGTCCTTCGGATCGTTGTTGCGGTAGCCGCGCCGGTAGTACTGGATCGGGTTGCCGAAGTAGTCGAGCATCGCCTTCGGCGCGGCGGCGCTGCTCCCGAACACCGCGGGCACCGTCTCCCCGGGCCGGACGGCGACCGGCGTGCCGCCGTCGAGCCCCACGAACGCGCCGATGTCGGCGTCGGACTTCAGCTCGAGGTACGGCCCGTAGGCGCGGCCGACCAGGTACCTCGGATCCTGGTTCGCCTGGGGCGACCCGCCGCTGCTGGTGCGGCCGTTCGTGTTGCCTGTCGCGGGGATGGTGGAAGCCAGGTTGCGGGACACGAAGGATCCCCCGCCGGGGGAGGACTCGCGCGGTGCGAGGAACGCGCCCCACACCCCGTCCGCGCCGGGATTGCGGATGCCGACCGGCGGGACCTCCCGCAGACCGGGCTCGGACTGGCCGGTGGCGGCGGCCGGCATGGCGCCGCTCGGAAGCAGCACGATCCCGTAGCCGTCCTCGGAACGATCCCCTGCCCCGACCAGGTACTCGGGCAGCGTGGTCACCGAGAACCACCGCTGCACGCGCGCGAACTCCTGCAGGCCCCAGGTCACGCGCTCCGGCGGATCGTCCGGGTTCGCCGTCAGCTGCGGCGGGGCCACGGCGTCGCGGGCCCAGCCGCGGAGGGACGCCGCGTCCGGCAGCGGGTAGGCCGGCTGGTCGAGCTGCAGCGCGTTCCCCAGGACCGGGGGGAAGTACCCCATGTCCACCTTGAACTGCACCAGCCCGACGGACAGCGACATCATCAGGAAGTCCGTGTTGGCGACGCGCGCGCGTCGGACGGCCTGCCCGGCGCCGACCACGATGGTGGTGATGATCGCGATCAGCACCCCGAGCACCACCAGGAGCTCGACGATCGTGAAGCCGCCGCTGCTGCCGCGGCGGCAGGTCGCCGCCCGGGTCACTTGCCGCCCTTCTGGCCGGAGACGCTCTCGATCATGCTCACCAGCGGCAGGAACAGGGCCAGCACGATGGTGCCGACGATGCCGCCGAGGATCACGACCATGAACGGCTCCAGGAGGCTCAGGAGGCTGGCCACCGCGACGTCCACCTCCTCGTCGTAATTGTCGGCGATCTTCATCAGCATCACGTCGAGGTCGCCGGTCTCCTCGCCGACGTCGATCATGTTGACGACGATGGCGTCGCAGACCTTGGCCTTGCGGAGGGGGCCCGCGAAGGTCTCGCCCTCCTTGATGCTGTCGTGGACGCTGCCCAGGGCGCGCTCGAACACCCAGTTGCCCGAGGTCTCCTTGGTGATGGTGATGGCCTCGAGGATCGGCACGCCGGCCGCGACCAGCGTGCCCAGCGTCCGCGTGAACCGCGCGATGGTGGTCTTGCGGATCAGGTCGCCGATCACGGGGATTCGCAGGAACAGCCAGTCCGTCCCCGCCTTGCCGAACTTGGTCTTCCGGATCACCTTGAAGAGGAAGAACAGGATGAAGGGCCCGGTGATGATCCACACCACGCCCGGCACGCGCTGGTCCGGGCTCGAGGATCCCGCGATCCACTTGGAGGCGTCGATCAGGAAGATCGTGAGCGCCGGGAGCTTCACGTTGAAGTCGTTGAAGATCTCCTGGAACTTGGGGATCACGAAGTACATGATGCCCGTGACGATGGCGACCGCGATCAGGATGACCACCGTCGGGTAGATCATGGCGCCCTTGATGCGCCGGCGCAGCCGCTGGCCCTTCTCCATGAAGTCCGCCAGGCGCTGCAGGATGACGTCGAGCACGCCGCCGATCTCGCCGGCCTTCACCATCTTGGTGTAGAGGCGGTCGAAGGCCTTCGGATGCCGCGCGAAGGCGTCGCTGAGGGTGTTGCCGCCCTCGACGTCCTCGCAGACGGTGCCGAGCACGCTCTTCAGCTTGCCCGGCTTCTGCTGGCTCTCCAGGATCTGCAGCGAGCGCAGCAGGGGCAGGCCCGCGTCCTGGAGCGTGGAGAGCTGGCGCGTGAAGGTGGTCATGCGCTTCAGCGGGATGCCGCCGAAGGAGAGCGAGAAGCCGGCCTTCTTTTTCTTCTTCTTGTCCGCGGGATCGGCCTTCGGGCCCTGCTGGCCCTTGCCCTTCTGCTCGCGCACGGCCGTCGGGTACAGGCCGTCGCCGCGCAGCTTCTGGATGGCGTCCTCGCTGCTCGAGGCGTCCACCTCGCCCTTGCGGGCCTTGCCGGACGCGTCCATCGCCTCGTATGCGTAGGTCGGCATGGGGAATCAGTCCTCGCCCAGGGTCTCGCGCACGATCTCGTCGATCGTGGTCTGGCCGTCGTAGATGGAGAGCATCCCGCACTCGCGGAGCGTGCGCATCCCGCGCTTGCGGGCCTCGTGGCGGAGCACGGCCGTGCTCGCCTGCTGCATGATGAGCTCGCGCATGTCGTCGTTCATCACCATGATCTCGAAGACCGCCAGCCGGCCCTTGTAGCCGCTGCGGTTGCAGCGCTCGCAGCCCTTGCCGCGGTAGAAGGTCCGGCCGCCCACCTCGGACGCGCGCAGGCCGAGCTCCATCAGCTGCTCCTCGCTGGGCAGGAACTCCTCCTTGCACTGCGTGCAGATGCGGCGCGCCAGCCGCTGCGCCACGATGGCCTCGAGCGTCGCGGTGAGCAGGAAGCCCTCGACCCCCAGGTCCAGGAGGCGCGCGATGCTCGACGGCGCGTCGTTGGTGTGGAGCGTGGTGAACACCAGGTGGCCGGTGAGCGACGCCTGGATGGCGATCTGCGCCGTCTCCAGGTCGCGCACCTCGCCCACCAGGATGATGTCGGGGTCCTGGCGGAGGAAGCTTCGGAGGAGCTTGGCGAAGGTCAGCTCCTGGTCGTGGTTCACCTGGCACTGGACCAGGCCCTCGATGTCGTACTCCACCGGGTCCTCGGCGGTGAGGAGCTTGGTGTCCGGGGTGTTCAGCTCGTTCAGCGCCGCGTACAGCGTGGTCGTCTTGCCGCTGCCGGTGGGGCCGGTCACCACCACGATGCCGTTGGGCTTGTTGATCAGCGTGCGGACCAGCTCCAGGTCGTCGTCGCGCAGGCCGATGCGGTCGAGCGAGAGCTGGACGTTGGAGCGGTCGAGCACGCGCAGCACCACGCTCTCGCCGAACATGGTGGGGAGCACGGCGACGCGCAGGTCCACGGGACCCGACGGGAGCGTCATCTCCACGCGGCCGTCCTGGGGCAGGCGGCGCTCCGAGATGTTGAGCTTGGCCAGCACCTTGACGCGGCTCACCAGCGGCATGGCCAGCGCCTTGGGCACGGGCATCATCTCGTACAGCACGCCGTCGATGCGGTAGCGCACCTTGAACTCCTCCTCGAAGGGCTCGAGGTGGATGTCGCTCGCCTTGTCGGCGATGGCCTGCATCAGGAGGTGGTTGAGGAGCTCGACCACCTTGTTGTCGCTGGTGGCGCTCGCGAGCGTGGTCAGGTCGATGCTCGCGCTCGATCGGCCGGCCGCGGCCTTCACCGCGGCGGAGTCCTGCTCGGCGAGGATGCGCTTGCCCGCCTCCGCCATGGACTTCCCGCCGTAGTTCGCCGCCAGCAGACGGTCGATCTGCGCGCCGTCCGCGACGACGCACCTCACGGACCGGAAGCCGAGCACGTTCTTCAGGTCGTCGGTGACGCGGTAGTTGTCGCGGTCGCGGATGGCCACCGTGACCGCGCGCGCGTCGGCGTCGTAGTCCACGGGCACCATCTTGTAGGCGTTGGCCGTGGCGGCCTGGAACGCCGCCGCCACCTCCGGCGCGAGCTCGAAGCCGGAGAGGTCCACGTAGTCGAACCCGTACTGCCCGGCGAGCGCGATCTGCACGTCCAGCTCGGACACCTTGCCCATCGCCACCAGCACCTCGCCCAGGCGCTTGCCCGCGTGCGTGGTCTTCTGGGCGGCCAGCCCGGCGTGGTAGTCCTCGCGCGTGATGCGCCCGAGCTTCACCAGGCAGCGGCCGAGGGCGCGCTGCTTGAGCTCCGCTGCCGGGACGGTGTTGAGGGCCTTGGGCGGTGCCATGTCTGGTCCTGCGGGCCGGTCAGGCCTCGTGCTTCTCCTCGAGCTCCATGCGGCCGACCATGCCGCCCGAGCGGCGGATCTTCTCGGAGAGGTCGCCGGGGTTGCGGCACTTGTCGATCATCTCCTCCGCGGAGATCCAGCCCTTGGAGTAGAGGCTCCACAGGTGGTCGTCGAGCAGCTGCATGCCGAACTTCTTGCCGGTCTGGATGGCGGAGTCGATGCGGAAGGTCTTGTTCTCGCGGATCAGGTTGGAGATGGCGGGCGTGACCACCAGGAACTCGTAGCCCGCCACGCGGCCGGGCTTGTCCGACCGCGGGCAGAGCACCTGGCTGAGCACGGCCAGCAGCGAGGTGGAGAGCTGCACGCGCACCTGCTCCTGCTGGTTGGTCGGGAACGCGTCGATGATGCGGTTGATCGTGCCGGCGGCGCCCGTGGTGTGCAGGGTGCCGAACACCAGGTGGCCGGTCTCGGCGGCGCGGATGGCGGCCTCGATGGTCTCGAGGTCGCGCATCTCGCCCACCAGGATCACGTCGGGGTCCTGGCGCAGCACGCGCCGCAGCGCCTCGGCGAAGCTGGGGACGTCGATGTGCACCTCGCGCTGGTTCACCACCGACTTCTTGTGGGCGTGGTAGTACTCGACCGGGTCCTCGACCGTCACGATGTGACGCTCGTAGTTCATGTTGATGTAGTCGATCATCGTCGCCAGCGACGTGGTCTTGCCGCTGCCGGTCGGGCCGGTGACGACGAACAGGCCGCGGGGACGGCGGATCAGGTCCTTGCAGATCTCCGGGAGGCCGATCTGGTCGAACGAGAGCAGGCGGTTGGGGATCTGGCGGAGCACCATGCTGACGGCGCCCTTCTGGCGGAACACCGACACGCGGAAGCGCGCCGCCGTGCCGAAGGCGAAGCCGAAGTCGGTGCCGCCCTTCTCCTGCAGCTCCTGCTGGTTCTTCTCCGGCGTGATGCTCTTCATGAGCTGCATCGTGTCCTCGGAGTCCAGGACCTTGGTGTTCAGGTTGCGCAGCCGGCCGCCCATGCGCACCGTCGGCTGGCGGCCCACGGTGATGTGCAGGTCGCTGCCGTCCTGCTTGATGACGACGTCGAGCAGACGGTCCATCTGGAGCATCTGGCGGCCCTGTTCGACGGTCGGCTGGGGTTCGGCTGACATTCGTGTTCCTTCGCTTCGTGGTCCGGCCGGCGGCCGGTCAGTTCTTGGAGAGCTCGCTGGGGTCGAAGCCCTCGACCTGGGCGTACTTGGCGACCTCGTCGGGCGTGGTGACGCCCTTCAGGATCTTGATGCGCCCGTCGCCGAGGAGGCTGCGCATCCCGCCGCGGATCGCCGCGGCGCGCAGCCGCGAGACGCCCGCGCGCTGGAACGCCAGGTCGCGGATCTCGCTGTTCATGATCATCATCTCGAAGATGGCCTTGCGGCCCTTGTAGCCGGTGTTCTTGCACGTCGGGCAGCCGACGGCCTTGTGCACCTTGCCGACCGCCTCCTCGGGCGTGATGCCCACCAGCTTGAGGAACTTGGGGTCCGGCGCGTCGTCGATCGCCTTGCACTTCTCGCAGAGCACGCGGCCCAGCCGCTGCGCCAGCACCGCCTGGATGGAGCTCGCCACCAGGAACGGCTTGACGCCCATGTCGACCAGTCGCGTGATGGCGCTGGGCGCGTCGTTGGTGTGCAGGGTGCTGAACACCAGGTGGCCCGTCAGCGCGGCCTGGATGGCGATGTCGGCGACCTCGCGGTCGCGGATCTCGCCCACCAGGATGATGTTCGGGGCCTGGCGCAGCATGCTCTTCAGCACGGCGCCGAACGTCAGGCCGATGTGCTCCCGGATCTGCACCTGGTTGATGCCGGCGAAGTTGTACTCGACCGGGTCCTCGGCGGTGATGATCTTGCGGTCGGGCGTGTTCAGCACGTCGAGCGCCGAGTACAGCGTGGTGGTCTTGCCGGAGCCGGTGGGGCCGGTCACCAGGAAGATGCCGTTCGGCCGGCGGATGATGCGGTTGAACGTGTCGAGCGAGTCCTGCTCGAAGCCCAGGTTCAGGAGGCCGATGCGCACGCTGTCGGGGCGCAGGATGCGGAGCACCACGCTCTCGCCGTGGTACGCCGGGCAGGTGCTGACGCGGAAGTCGATGTCGACGCCGTCCACCCTGAACTTGATGCGGCCGTCCTGCGGGATCCGCTTCTCGGAGATGTTGACGCCCGCCATCAGCTTGAAGCGGCTGAGCAGGGCGTTCTGCATCCTCTTCTCGATCTTCTGGATCACCACGCAGACGCCGTCGATCCGGTACCTGAGGAGGATGTAGTCCTCGGCGGGCTCGATGTGGATGTCGGAGGCGCGCCCGTTGACGGCATCGATGATGATGCGCGACGTGAGCTTGATGATGGGCCCCTCGTCGTCGGCGTCGATCGACTTGGCGCTCTTGTCGATGGACTTGCCGCGGTCGATGCTGGCGCCGCGGTCGATGGAGTCGGTGACCAGCTGCTGGCCGGGGGTGTCCGCCTTCTCGCCGGTGATGAACGCCTGGATCTGCCGCTTGGAGGCGATCCCCGCCTGCTCGTAGTCGCCGACGCGGAACCTCAGGAGCTCGAGGGTGTCGAGGTCCATCGGGTCGTGGATCACCAGCCGCAGCTTGCCGTTGCCGTGCAGCGGCAGCACCAGGTACTTCTTGATCAGGTCCTCGGCCATGCCGGCCTTGTTGACCTGGTTCATGTCCTCCAGGCGGTCCAGGTTGAAGAACGCCACGCCGAACTGGTGCGCGAGCGCCTTGGCGATGTCCTCGTCCTTGCACGCGCCGGCGTCCACCAGCGCCTCGCCGAGCCGCATGCCGCGCCCGCGCGCCGCGGCGACCGCCTCGTCGACCTTCGCCTGGGGAACCGTCCCCCAGCTGACGAGCAGTTCGCCGATCTTCTGACGGACCTTCCGTGCCACGAGCGCTCTCTCCTGGTGCAGCAAGACCCGGGGTCGGCCGTTCGGGGGCCGATCCGGGGACAGATACCCGTTCGTGCCGGACGGGCGCCGCAGTTGCGCCGATCCGCCCGCTCCTCCGTCGGCCCGAAGGGGGACGTCCGGACGGGGCCCCGTAGTATGCGGCTTCCCGGCCCGGACCGCAACGGCCAGGGCCGAGAACATGGCACACGACCGTCCATCCCAGCCGGCCCCGCGCCCGGAGGACCGCGAAGCGGGCACCCCGCTCCGGGCGCTGGTGGCCGCGGGCCCCACCCACGAGCCGATCGACGACGTCCGCTACATCGGCAACCGCTCCAGCGGCCGCATGGGGGCTGCGATCGCGGAGGCCCTGCGGGAGGCCGGCTGCCGGGTGACCTTCTGCCGGGGGCCCGGGGTGGCCGAGGTGCCCGGCTGCCGCGATGCACGCTTCCGGACCGCCGGGGAGCTGCTGTCGGCCCTCCGCGCCGAGTGGCCGGACCACGACGTCCTGGTCATGGCGGCCGCGGTCGCCGACTTCCGGCCCGCCCGCGCGGTCGCCGGGAAGATGCGTCGCGAGTCGGGGCGGACGATCCTCGAGCTGGAGCCCACCGAGGACATCCTGGCGTCGCTCGCCTCGGAGCGGCGCCCGGGGCAGTACGTGGTCGGCTTCGCGCTGGAGCGGCCGGAGGAACTGGAGGCTTCCGCCCGGGCCAAGCTTCTCCGCAAGGGCGCGGACGCCATCGTCGCCAATCCACTGGAGACCATGGACTCGAGCGACGTGGACGCGACCGTCCTCCTCGCCGACGGCACGCGGCTCTCGCCCGGGGGGCGCATGCCCAAGCGATCGTTCGCGTCGTGGCTTGCGGCGCAGGTGGTGCCGCGCGCGGCGGCGCGGCGCGCCGCGCGGGGCTGAACTACATTCCGGGACATGCAGCTCGGACTCGTCGGACTCGGCCGGATGGGCCTCAACATGGGCAAGCGCCTCGCGCGCGCCGGCCACCAGGTGGTCGGCCTGAACCGAACGCCCGCCGCCATGCAGGAACTGGTCGCCGCCGGCGGAACGGCCGCGACGGACCTGAAGGACCTGGTCGCGCGCCTCGCGGCGCCGCGGCACGTCTGGCTCATGCTCCCGGCGGGCGCCGTGGACGAGACCATCGACGCCCTGGCGCCGATCCTCGCCGCGGGCGACACCGTCGTCGACGGCGGCAACAGCTACTACCGCGACGACCTCCGCCGCTCCGCTGCGCTCGCGGCGCGGGGCATCGACTACGTGGACGCGGGCGTCTCCGGCGGCGTGTGGGGGCTCGAGCGCGGCTACTGCGTGATGGTGGGCGGTCCCGATGCCGCGGTCCGGCGCCTGGACCCGGTGCTCCGCGCGCTCGCCCCCGGCAAGGGGACCATCCCCGCCACCGAGGGCCGCGGCGGCGCGGGCGACACCAGCGAGCTCGGCTACCTCCACTGCGGCCCGGCCGGCGCCGGCCACTTCGTGAAGATGGTCCACAACGGCATCGAGTACGGCCTGATGGCCGCGTACGCCGAGGGCTTCAACATCCTGCGGCACGCCAACATGGGGAAGGACCAGGTGGCCACCGACGCCGAGACGACGCCGCTGCGCGAACCGGAGGCCTACCGCTACGACTTCGACCTGGGGAAGATCGCCGAGCTGTGGCGGCGCGGCAGCGTCGTCTCGAGCTGGCTCCTCGACCTCACCGCCGCCGCCCTCGCCCGGGATCCCGACCTCGCCGGCTTCGGCGGGCGCGTGAGCGACTCCGGCGAGGGCCGCTGGACGGTGCTCGCGGCCGTCGAGGAGGGCGTGCCCGTCCACGTGATCTCGGCCGCGCTCTTCGACCGGTTCGGCAGCCGCGGCAACGCGGAGTTCGCCAACAAGGTCCAGAGCGCCATGCGGCACGCCTTCGGCGGCCACCACGAGAAGCCTTCCGGCTCCCGGCACTGACCGCGGGGCACCGGCGCGCCCCGGGCACGGGGCTAGCATGGCGCTCGGCTCCGTGGCGGAACCGGCAGACGCAGCGGACTTAAAATCCGCGGCCGCGCGAGCGGCGTGTGGGTTCGATTCCCACCGGAGCCACTCCCAATCCCGCGTAGTCTCCGGGCGTGAGCGCCGAGCAGTCGTCAACCCTCCCGCCGCCCGCGGCGGTCGTGCTCCTGGTGACCGGCGACGACGGCCTCGCGGACCGGGTGCGCTCCATGTGCGCGCCGGACCGCGGGATCTCCCTGCACCGCTGCCAGTCGATCGGGGACGCCGAGGTGGAGGCGCTGGAGGTGCACCCGACCGTGGTGCTCCTGGACATGGAGACCCGGGGCCGCACGCCCGCGCTCGACCTCCTGCGCAGGCTGCGGCGGCGGCCGGAGACCATGGCGCTCCCCGTGGTCGTGCTGGGGGACCAGAAGGACGAGGCGCTCCGCGGCGCCATCTTCGACGCCGGCGCGGCCGACTACGTGACCAAGCTGCCGGACTCGCTGGAGCTCCGCGGACGCATCAAGCAGCACTCCGAGGCCTTCAACGCGCGCGCGGAGCGCAACGACGCCGTCAGCGCGATCGGACGCCTGCAGCGGCAGCTGCGCGACGCCGTACGCGAGTCGGACGAGGCGCGCCGCACCGGCGTCGCGCCGGGCGGGATGGCCACCGAGCCGGGCGCCGTCCGCGCCAAGCTCGACTCCGTCCTGCGCCTGGGCGTGGAGCTGAGCCGCATCCACGACTTCCACCTCCTGATGGAGCGGATCCTGAGCGAGGCGCGCGCCGTGACCCGCGCCGACGCGGGCACCATCTACATCCGCGAGGTGGACAGCCTGCGCTTCGCCTTCAGCCAGAACGACACGCTCGAGCAGCCCGGGCGCCACTCCAGCACGCGGTTCTCGAGCCTGGTGGTGCCGGTGAGCGCGCGGTCGATCGCCGGGTGGTGCGCGATGAGCGCGCAGTCGGTGCACGTGCCCGACGCCTACGCCCTCGACCCCTCGGCACCGTTCGGCTTCGACCAGAGCTACGACGCGGTGACCGGCTACCGCACCGGCGCGGTGCTGGCGCTGCCGCTGCGGAACGCCGCGGACGTGGTGCTGGGCGTGCTGCAGCTGCTGAACCCGGCCCCCATGCCCGGGCGGCCCGGCACCGCGTTCACCGCCGAGGACGAGCGCCTCACGGAGCACTTCGCGTCCATGGCGACGCTGGTGCTCGAGCGCGCGCAGCTCACCGAGAGCGTCATCCTGCGCATGATCCGCATGGCCGCCGAGCGGGACCCGGCCGAGACCGGTCCGCACATCGAGCGCGTGGCGGGCTACTCGCTCGTCATCTTCGACGAGTGGGCGCGGCGCCGCGGCTTCGAGGGACCGGGCTTCGAGCGCCAGCGCGACCGCCTGCGCATCGCGGCCAAGCTGCACGACGTCGGCAAGATCGGCGTGAGCGACGCCATCCTCAAGAAGCCCGGCCGCCTCGACGCCGGCGAGGTCCGGCAGATGCAGCAGCACACCGTGATCGGCGCGCGGCTCTTCGCCGACAGCCCCACGCAGTTCGACGAGACGGCCCGCGACGTGGTCCTCAACCACCACGAGCGCTGGGACGGCACCGGCTACCCGGGCCACGTGGACCTCGAGGGACGCCCGCTGGTCGACCCGGCGACCGGCGCCACGCGGGCGGGCGGCAAGCGCGGCGAGGAGATCCCGCTCTTCGCGCGGATCGTGGGCCTGGCGGACGTCTTCGACGCGCTCTCGAGCCGCCGCGCCTACAAGGAGGCCTGGGACGAGGCCAAGGTCCTCGACCTGGTGCGCGGCGAGAGCGGGCGGCACTTCGATCCCGAGCTCGTGGACATCCTCCTCTCGCGGATCGACGAGATCCGCGCGGTGCGCTCCGCGCACATGGGCGACTGAGCCCCGCGGCCCGTTCCGCCGCCGCGCGCCCCGTATCCTGCGCGGATGTCGAGTCCCGAACGCAGGCGAGCATTCGGCACCGGCCTCCTCGGCCGGATGGTGCTCTCGTCGATCGTCCCCGCCGCGCTGCTGCTGGCGCTGATCGTCGGCGTCAACGCCTACCGCAAGCACGAGCTCCTACTGCGGGACGCCGAGCAGCGCCTGGCGCTGCAGGCGGAGGCGCTCGCGGCGTGGCTCGAGTCGCTCAACCTGCGGTCCGTCGACGTGACCGACGCCCTGCGCGCCACCGAGCAGGCGCTCTTCGGCGACCGCGCCCGGTCGATGGCCGTGACGCGCGGGCTGCTCGAGTCGGCGCCGTGGATCACGGGCACCACCATCGGGTACGAGCCGGGGGCCGACGGCAGGGACGCCGACCACGCCGGGCAGGAGGGCAGCGACCCGGCGGGCCGATTCATCCCGTACTGGTTCCGCGACTGGCGCAACGGCGACCGCATCACCCTCAAGCTACTCACCGGCATGGACACGGACGAGTGGTACCAGGGCCCCGCGCGGCGCTGGAGGGAACGCCGGACCACCGACCCGGTGGTGACCGAGCCGTACGACTACGAGGGCAAGCTGATGGTCACCTACGGCGCGCCGCTGGTGGTGCAGGACCGCCTGGCGGGCGTCGTCGGCGTCGACGTGGGGCTCGAGACCATCGAGGCCGAGGTGGCGCGGCGCGCGGCGGCGGCGGGGGTCGACATCTACCTGATCTCGCCGCAGGAGCGGATCGTGGTGGCGGCCGACGGCACCGGGCGGGAGTTCGCCTCCGATCCGAGCAACTGGCGCGTGAAGATGCTCTCCGAGGTGCCGGGCGGCGATGGGCTGGCCGCCCTCGCCCGGCGCACCGACGCGGGCGCCGTCGAGGTGCGCGAGGACGCGAACGCGGGCGACCGCTCCTTCTTCGCGACGGCCCGCATCCCGACCGGCGGCTGGACGCTCGTCATGGCGGTGCCGGAGTCCACCGTGACCGGGCCGATCGTGGCGGACACGGCGACGACCGGCGCCATCGCCCTCGCCGGCATCGCGCTGATGGCGGGGATCATCTTCGTGCCCACCCGGAGGCTGGTGGGCCGCGTCGACGCCGCCGCGGCGAGCGCGCAGCGCGTCGCGGCCGGCGACCTGACCTCGCCGCCCTCCGGCAGCACCAGCCAGGACGAGTCCGGCGACCTGCTGCGGGCGCTCGACAGCATGACCGCGGACCTCAATTCCCTGGTGGGACAGGTGCGCGGCGCGGCGGTCGAGCTGAACTCGACGGCCACGGAGCTTGCCGCCACCGCGCGCCGGCAGGACGAGGTGGTGGCGTCCTTCGGCGCGAGCAGCTCGCAGATCGCCGCCGCCGTGCGCGAGATCGACGCGACCTCCAAGGAGCTCTCCCGCGAGATGGAGCACGTGAACGAGGTCGCGGCCGCCACCTCCAAGCTCGCGCAGGACGGCCGCGTGCAGCTGGAGTCGATGGAGGGCGCCATGCAGTCCCTCGACAACGCCACCGCCGGGGTGGCCGACCGCCTGGCCGCGATCAACGAGAAGGCGATCAACATCGGCGGCGTGGTGACCACCATCACCAAGGTCGCGGAGCAGACGAACCTGCTCTCCGTGAACGCGGCCATCGAGGCGGAGAAGGCGGGCGAGTACGGCCGCGGCTTCCTGGTGGTGGCGCGCGAGATCCGCCGACTGGCAGACCAGACCGGCCAGGCGACGCTCGACATCGAGCGAATGGTGAAGGAGATGCAGGGCGCGGTCTCCAGCGGCGTGATGGAGATGGACCGCTTCAGCGACCAGGTCCGCCGGAACGTTTCCGACGTGCGGACCATCGGCCGCAGCATGACGGACATCATCGGCAGCGTCGACGAGACCGGCAGGAGCTTCGGCGCCGTGCGCGAGGGCATGCGCAGCCAGGCCGCGGGCGCCGGGCAGATCTCCGACGCCATGGCGAGCCTCAGCGGGAACGCCAAGGCCACGGCCGAGGCCGTGCGCGAGTTCGGCCGCGCCGCGGAGGACCTGCAGCGCTCCATCGGCACCCTCCGCACCGCGATCGCCGCCTTCCAGCTCCGCTCCTGAACACGATGCGCGCCTTCGTCTTCGTCGCCGCCGGCCACCGCTACGCGCTCGACGCGTCCTGCGTGGCCGCCGTGCACCCGCTGGTGCGCGCGCGCCGGGTGCACGGCACCCCGCCCTGGATCCCGGGCGTGATCGACGTCCACGGCGAGTTCGTGCCGCTCGTCGACTCGGTTGCGCTCCTCGCGGGGACCGGCGCCGTGGAGCGGACCCTCGGGGCGCGCGTCCTGCTGGTGGACACCGGGTTCGGCGACGGCACGCGCGCGCGCTTCGCGCTCGCCGTCGACCGGGTGCTGGGCGCGGTGGAGGTGGACGCGCTCGGCGGCTGGGGCGCCGGCACCGGCGCCATGCCCTGGCTCGGGGCGGTGCTGCAGCACGACGGCGAGCCGGCGCAGCGGTTCGACCCGCGCCTCCTCGCCGAGCACCACCCGCAGGTGGCCGCGGCGGGCGGGCCGCTCGCGGCGGAGGACGCCCGATGAGCGCCCTCGAGCGGATCGGCGCCGTGCTGCGGGACGGGCAGATCGACCCGTCGCTCGTGGCACCGGAGGCGCTGCGCCCGCTGGCGGAGGACCGCCGGCGGAGCGTGGCGGCCGCGGACCTGGACGCCTACGCGGCCCTCGTCGAGCGCGACGTGACCGAGGCAGCGCGGCTGCGCGCCCTGGTGGCGGTGCCCGAGACCTGGCTCTTCCGGTACCCGGCCTCGTTCGAACTGCTCCGAGGGTGGATCGCGGCGGGACGGCCGGGGCGGTTCCGGGCGCTCTCCGTCGCCTGCGCCACCGGCGCCGAGCCGTTCTCGATCGCGGCGACCGCCATTGCGGGCGGCGTACCCGCGGAGGCGGTGGAGGTGCTCGCCATCGACCCGAACCCCGACGCCCTCCGGCAGGCGCGGGACGGTGCGCTCGGCCGCCTTGCCGCCCGCGGAGAGATCCCGCAGTGGGCGCACGGGACGGTGTGCATCGGCCCGGACGGGACGCCCGTCGTGACACCCGAGGTGCGCGCACGCGTCCGGTTCGTCGCGGGGCGCGCGCCCGAGGCGCTGCCGGAACAATCCGCGGGCGGGTTCGACGCGGTCTTCTGCAGGAACCTGGCCATCTACCTGGCGCCGGAGGCGAGGCGCGCCATCGGCGCGCGCCTGGCGGAACTGGTGCGGCCGGGCGGGCTTCTCTTCCTCGGGCATGCGGAGCGGCTCAGCCACTTCGGGATCGAGGACCGCTTCGCGGCGACCGATGCCGCGCACCCGGGCGCCTTCGCCGCCGAGCGCCGCACGACGCCGGTGCAGGCCAGCACGGCGCAGCACGGGGCCAGCACGGCGCGGCACGGTTCGACCGGCGCGCGTCCAGGCACCCGCGCGGTGCCCGCGCGCGCTCCGGCCCGCGGGCGCAGCGCCCCGGCGCCCGCGAACGCCGCGCCGGCCCCGTCCGCGCCGCACCGCGCCCCCGCCCTGCCGGCGACCGTCGCGGACGTCCGTGCGCTCGCGGACCGCGGCGACCTGCGCGACGCGCTGGACGCCGCACGCCGCCTGCACGACGCCGGGAACCGCGAGGTGGGCCTACTCGAGCTCCTCGGCACGCTGCACCTGGCGCTCGGCGAGCTGACACCGGCCGAGGATGCGCTCCGCAGCGCCGTCTACCTGGACCCGCTCAACGCGGCGGCGCTCATCCAGCTCGGCGTACTGGCCGAACGCCGCGGCGACGCCGGGCAGGCCGCGCGGTACCGCGAGCGCGCCGCACGGAGCTCCGCATGAGCGGCGCGCGCGACCCGAACCTCCCCGTGCCGGCGCAGGCCGCGGGCACCGGCCTGGAGCAGCTCCTTGCCCGGCCGCTCGCCGATCGCGACGTCGACGCCGCCACCGCGGAACTCGCCGCGCCGCTCGAGCACCGCTCCGGCTCCGTGGCCAGCCTGCTCGCCTTCCGAGCCGGCGGGGAGATCCTCGCCCTCCAGGCCGAGGAGACCGCGAAGGTGGTCCCCTGCTCCGCCATCCACC
>JBILFU010000102.1:0-6800 GCA_044351405.1 Phycisphaerales bacterium | reverse complement strand
GGGCCGCCTGCTGAACCTCGGCTGCGCCACCGGCCACCCGAGCTTCGTGATGAGCTCGAGCTTCACCAACCAGGTGATCGCGCAGATCGAGCTCTTCGGCAACGCGAAGAAGTACGAGAGGAAGGTCTACACCCTGCCGAAGCACCTCGACGAGAAGGTCGCCCGCCTGCACCTGAAGCAGCTCGGCGCCAAGCTGACCGAGATGCGCAAGGACCAGGCGGAGTACATCGGCGTGCCGGTGAACGGGCCGTACAAGCCGGACCACTATCGATACTAAATTGGTCCCGTTCCTCCGGGACCACTTTCCGTCGCAATGAACAGGGCCCGCGGAGCGATCCGCGGGCCCTTTGCGTTGATGGTCCGACGGAGCGGCTCAGCCGCGGCGACGGCGGCCGACCAGGCCCGCGGCGCCGAGCAGCGCGATCGCGCCGGGAGCGGGGACCGTCGAGTACGTCAGCTCCTCCGAGAGCCCGTAGATGGAGAAGTAGGAGGTCTTGGGGTTCAAGGTGTCGTTCATCCACTGGAAGTTCTGGAACGACGACAGGCCGGTCGCGATGCCCGCTGGGGCGCTTGTGCCAAGGCCGCCGTTCCACGCCAGGCCGAGGCCCGTCGAACCCGACCATACGGTGACGTTGCGGGTCGCCCCGTTGATGCGCACGTTCGGTGCGGCGAGCAGGTTTGAGCTCCACAAGCCGTTGCTGCCGGAGGCCGTCGTCATGTCGTTGGCGACCTTGGTGCCATTCACGAGGAAGATGGCGGCGTTCGAGCCGTAGCCGCCGACGTTGTCTCGGGCGCTCACGGAAGCAGTCGAAACGACGGCATTCCACGAGATGGTGGCGCCGTTGTAGCTGGCTCCGTTGGCCTCGAAGTTCACGAAGCTGTTGTAGTCCGCGATGTTCGACGACGTCGCGCTGATGGTGTCCATCGTGATGAACAGGAACCGGAACTTGTCACCCTCGGCGAGTCCGGCTGGCGCGGACAGCGGGTTGGCCGTAACGGTCGCGTTGGCGGTGGGTGCCACGCAGCAGGACACGAAGGCAAGCAGGACAGCGAAGCTCTGACTTCTCATTGGAAGTACCCTTTCGGCGGATCGAGGCCGGTGCGCCCGCGGACACGGATCCGTGGGTGCGCCCTCGCACGTCAAGACGCGAACGGCACCCCACGACCATCACCGATCGACCGTTACGCCGCTTTCGGGGCCATCGCCGCTTCCGTTCCTATCCTCTCCGCCGATGCCCGCGCCGTTCGCACGACTTGACCCGTCGAACCCCGACACCGCCGCGTTCCTGCGGGATTCGCGGTCGCTCGCGGTGTGGGAGATGCTGCGGCGGTTCGGCCGCGCCACCGCCGTGCCGGATCTCGCGGCCGCCTGCGCGCTTCCTGCCGGCGCGGTGCAGGCGGCCGTCGACAGCGCGGTCGCGCTCGGCGTCGCGGAGCGGCTTGGCGCCACGCGGCGCGAGCCTCGCATCCGGTACCGAACGCTCGGCGACCAGCTGATCGTGGTGGCCGACCACTCCCAGCCGGCGCTGCGCACGCTCCTCTCCGAGGGCTTCGCCGGGGCGGTCGCGGAAAGTCGCCGCACCATCGATGCATCCATGGCCGAGTCCACCAAGCGCTGGGCCGGCATGCAGACGCTGCACCAGATGATCAGCCTGTCGCTTGAGGACGCGGAAGCGCGCGAGCTGATGTCGCTCTGCGAGGCGCTGCGGGCGTTCATCGACCGCACCTACGAGCGGCATTCGGGCGCCGGGGGCTCCGCGGGCGCGGCGCCGGCACGCTGCAACTACCACCTGGCGATCCACCTTGCGCCGATGCACGCCGAGGACCTGCCTTCGCCGCGCGTGCAGTTCGTGGAGAAGTCGACCATCGCCGGGCTGGAGAAGGGGCAGCGCGCCCGCGCGTCGCGGCTCCTCAGCCCGCGCGAACGCGCCGTGGCCGCGCTGCTCGTGCAGGGCCACACGCTCAAGAGTGTCGCCAAGGAGCTCGGCGTCTCGCAGTCCACGGTCTCAACGCTCTGCGAGCGCATCTACCGCAAGCTGGGGATCAAGCGGCGCGCCCAGCTCGCGATGCGGCTGCACGCGCTCGGCGAGGGGTAGGAAAATGGTCCCGGAGGAACGGGACCATTTTCCTCACGGACACGCGCCCCAGCCGGCGAGCAGGACGCCGAGGTCCGCGCCGTCCACCAGGCCGTCGGCGTTCAGGTCGGGCTGGCAGCCGGGGCACGCGCCCCACTGCGCGAGCAGGACGCCGAGGTCCGCGCCGTCCACCAGGCCGCCGCCGTCGAAGTCGCCGGGGCAGGCGGGCGCGGGCGTGATGCTCGTCACCGTGACGGCCGCGTAGTCGTGGAAGGTCTCGTCGGCGACGCGCTCGGCGTAGACCATGAACCGCACCGTGCCGTCGGCGGCGACGAAGTTGCCCACGTTCCGCGTGATCGACGCAGTCAGCGCCTCGTCGCGGTTGCCCGCCCAGCTGTCGGCGTAGCGGTTCTGGCCGACGAGGCCCGCGGCGTTGCCCCACTGGGACTGCGCCACGTCCCACACGTAGAGCTCCGCCTGCGTGCAGCGGTCGGCGAAGCCCTCCCAGGTGATGCGGAGCTCGTCGATCGTCGACGGCGACTCCGCGATCCGCACGCGGAAGACGTGCGTCGCCTCGCTCGACGAAGCGACCGCGGGGCAGATGTAGCGGTTGGCGTCGGTGATGCCGCCCGTGGCGTTGCTGGTCGCGAGCGCCGCGTAGTTGGCCGAGGTGAACGCCGTCGACACCGGGAGCGAGTTGCCGGAGACCGCGCTCCATGCCGAGGTCTGCGTGCCGGTCGCGAAGCGGTCCACGCCGGCGCCGCTGCCGAAGTCGTAGGTGACCCGCGTGCCGGGCCCCACGCCGAACGGGTTGCCCATGGCCATCACGACGTCGCCGTCCGTGCTGCGGGCGGTGACCCGCACGCGCGCCTCCGTCGTGGAGAGGCCCGCGGGCACGTTCCACGAGTACGTCCCGGAGTCCGGGATGCCCGTCGCGATGCTCGTCCACGAGACGCCGTCGCGCGAGTACGCGAGGTCGACGCTCGCGAGCGCCGCGTTGTCGGTGTCGGAGGCGTTCCAGCGGATCTCCTGCACGCTGCCCGCGAGCACCACCCCGCCCGAGGGCGCCGAGACGTGCGCCGCCGGCAGGGCGTTCGCGTAGCGGGGCACCTGCTTCACGATGCAGTGGATCGCGCCCGACGCGCCGATGATGCTCGAGCACTGGATGGGGACGATCGTCACGCCCGGGCCCGCCGCGGCCTGCCACTTGGCGATCGCGTCGGCATCCTCGTCGTTGTAGGCGGAGTTGCCGCCCGCCACCACCGCGGTGCCGTACACCGGGATGAAGATCCGGTTGTTCACGCGGAACGCGTTGGCGTAGGTGTAGTGCGTCGAGCCCACGTTCCATGCCTTCGGGCGGAAGACCTGGAAGCCGAGCGCCTGCATGTAGGGCACGGCGTTGTTGGTCACGCTGAGCGCGGTGGCGTTCGAGCCGGGGATGAACTCGGAGATCACCACGGTGTCCTCGTCGACGAGGTACATCCACATGTCGATGTGGCCGGTGCCGTCCACGGAGAAGGGCAGCTGCGGCATGATGTGCAGCGTGTCGATCCCCTGGAACGCGTCGTGCACCTCGCGGATGAGCGCCTCGCTGAAGCCTTCCGCCGATGGGTTGTCCAGGTTCACGAGCGCCGTGCAGAAGCCCGAGCGATTCGGGCCCGGCTGGAAGTTGCCGCCCGAGTAGTAGAGGCCCTGGTCGTAGGTGGGCACGGCGAACGTGCCGTCGCCCACGAGCGTCGGGATGAAGTTGTCCTGCGGCCGCGTCGCGTAGTAGTGGCTGTCGACCACCGCGAGCGTGCCGTTCTCGAAGATGAAGTGCGGGCCGTAGTCGCGCATCCAGATCGAGTTGCTCGGCTGGATGATGAAGACCACCTTGGAGAGGTTTGCGCCGGCGGCGGAGAAGGCGCTCGCCGCGGAGTTCGCGGTGGTCTGGTTGGCGACCACCACGTAGGCGATCTCGTCGTAGGCGCTGCTGCCGGTCAGGTTGGCGACGCAGGCCGTGACCACCGAGTTCCAGCTGTTGCCGTACTGGAAGAGGACGCCGCGCGTGGGCGCGTACTCCGGCGGACTGGAGACGACGGTCGCGTCGGGCGCGGTGAGCAGGCCCGCGCCCGGCCGCGCGCCGCGCGCGCCCGCGAGGTCCACCGCGTACGGCGTCATGCGCTGGTTCGGATCGAACGGCGTGCCCCCCTCGCGGACGCGCGTCAGCGTGGATCGCTGCTCCTGCTCGAGGGCGAAGGCGGAGAGCGAGGGCACGGCGGCGGCCGCCGCGAGGGCGAGCAGGGCGGTGGATCGGGTCTTCATGGGTGCTTCCGGTACATGGGGCTTTCGGGCAAACAGTAGCCCCGGATGCCCGAAGGTCACGAAATTGGTCCCACTCCTCCGGGACCAATTTCCGTCACCGCTCGAGCAGCCACCACCGCCGCTTCGGCGCGGGCACGCCCTTGCGCAGCCCGAACTTGCGCTGGGCCGCCTCGGCGATGAACGCGGCCGCCTCGGCCGGGTCGTCCGTGAACTTCACCAGCCCGCGGTCGCCGGGGCTGATGGTGCCGTCCGGGATCATGCGCTTCAGCACGAAGTCGTCGAGCTCGTCCCAGTAGTCCTTGCCCATCATCACGATGGGGAAGTCGACGATCTTCCCCGTCTGCACCAGGGTCAGCGTCTCGAACAGCTCGTCCATGGTGCCGTATCCCCCGGGCAGCACCACGAACCCGTACGAGTACTTGAGGAGCATCACCTTGCGCACGAAGAAGTAGCGGAACTCCACGCACCGGTCGCACCAGGGGTTCGCGCCCTGCTCGTGCGGCAGGATGATGTTGCATCCCAGGCTCGGCGCGCCCGCGTCGCGCGCGCCGCGGTTGGCGGCCTCCATCACGCCCGGGCCGCCGCCCGTCATCACGGTAAAGCCCCGATGCCCAAGCTCGCGCCCCACCGCCCGCGCCATCACGTACCACTTGTGGTCCTCCTTGAAGCGCGCGCTGCCGAACACGGTCACGCACGGCCCCGCGAAGTGCAGCTTGCGGAACCCGCGGATGAACTCGGCCGCGATCCGGATGACGCGGAACAGCTCCTCCAGCCGCCCGCGCGGGCCGGCGAGCATCAGGCGCTCGGGGGGCTTGCTGCCGTTGCTGCCGCTATCGACGGGGCCGTCCATGCGGCGGAATGCTAGGCCGGGCCCGCCGGCAGCCCGCTGGGATCGACGACCTGCACCTCGAGATCGCCGAAGCGCCTGATGTGCGGGCGGGGCACACCGGGGCACGCGAGGTAGTTGCGGCCGCGAGGATGAAGCGCGCGGAAGGCGTGCATCCCCTCGGGGTCGAAACGGTCCGGCGACCACTTGCACTCGATGGCGTCCGCTGCATTGCGCACGCCCGGCAGGATGAAGTCGACCTCGTGCCGCCCCTGACGCCAGAAGCGGACCGGCCCGGGCATGCCGCGGGACAGCAGGTGCTCGAGCACTAGGCTCTCCCAGAGGCGCCCGCACTCGTCGGGGCGCAGGGTGTCCCAGCCGTTCTCGTGCGCCACGAACCCGGTGTCGAACGCGTACACCTTTGGCTGCTTCAGGAGCTCGCCGCGCCTGCCGCCGTGGAAGGGCGCCACCTCGTGGATCAGGTGCGTGACGCGCATCGACTCCATCCACGACATGACGGTGGGCCGTGAGACGCCGCACTCCTTGGCGAGTGTCGATACGGTCGCCATTCCCCCCGACTGCCGAATCAGGGTCCGGGCCAGGAGCAGGAATTCGCGCCGCCGCTCGACGCGGAACAGCTCGGCGACGTCGCGCGCATAGTAGCTGTCGAGCCACTCCGAGTAGAAGCCGGGATCGGGGCGCTCCGCGAGCAGCATCTGCGGCAGTCCGCCGTGAAGCAACCGCCGGGGAACGTTCGCGCCGCCGAAGGCGACCAGCTCCTCGAAGAGGACCGGCTGGAGCGCCACGTCGCGCTTGCGGCCGGTGAGCGAATCCCGGAAGGTGCGCAGTGCCGCCAGCGTCGACGATCCCGTGGCCAGGATGCGGAGCCCCTTCCGTGTGTCCGCGCCGATCTTGAGGACGAGGCTCGGGTCCGCGAGCCGGTGCACCTCGTCGAACACGAGCACCCGCGTGCGGACGGTGTCGTAGAGTGATTCGGGATCCTCGGCGAGGCGCTGCACGCTCGGCAGGTCGCAGTTCAGGATGGTCGCGTCCGATACCTGCGCTGCGAGCCAGGACTTACCGCTGCGGCGGACGCCCGACAGCCATGCCACGGGGGCCTTGGCCCACGCTGCTTCCAGGCGCCCGATCCAGAAGGGGCGTGCGATGGAGGCGCCGGAGCTCATGCAGCCCGACTTTACATTTAGTCAGAAGTTTTGTCAAGTCTGGTGACGCGCCACCCCTCACCGCCGCCGCCGCCCGCGCACCAGCCCCGCCGCGCCCAGGAGCGCCAGCGCGCCCGGGGCCGGCACCACCGCGTAGGACGAGGTGTGGTCGAGCACGGCCCACATGCGGCTGTTGGTCGGGTTGGCGTTGTCGATCACCAGGCCCCAGCTGCCGACGAAACTGGCCAGGTTGGTGTCGTTGGCACCGGTCGCCAGCGCGAACGCGTCCCACGTGCCCTGGTAGTTCTGCACGCGCGAGGCTCCCACGGAGATGACGTTGATGCCCTTGGTCCAGACCTGCGTCTGGGGATTGAAGTACCCCATCTGCAGTTCGCCCGCGGCGATGATGTCGTTCAGCGTCCAGCCGAAGGT
>JBILFU010000101.1:0-6850 GCA_044351405.1 Phycisphaerales bacterium | reverse complement strand
ATGCCGGGGTTCCGCGCCGGCGATCGGACGGCGGCCCACCCGCGGACGCGCACCACGGAGCCCCGTGCCGGGATCCTCGCCAGTCCCGCCACGCGGACGGTCGCCGTCCCGTCGATGGCCAGCGGTCCGGCCGGCCCGTGTGCCGCGCGGATCTCCAGCGCGAACGACTGCGACGCATCGGACGGCAGGTGGTCGGAGAGACGGTCCGCGCCGTCGCCCGAGCGCCGGGGCGCGGTCGCGACCACGCCATCGAGCAGCACGGGCATCCCGTCCGGCGGGACGCCGGCCGGCGCACGCCGGCGGTCCTCGGTCGATGCCAGAGCGAACCCGCAGGCCACGGATGCCGCGGCGATCGCGGCCACCTGCGCACGCGGCGGCACGAGGAGCGCAAGCGCCGCGAACGCGCCCACCGCCGATGCAGCGATCCACGGGGCGTCCCCGACGGCGGACGCGCCTGCCGCCATGGCTGCCGCCGCACCCGAAGCCATGCATGCGGCCACCACGGCCGCAAGCGGCGGCGAACGCCCATCCCCTCGTCGGCGCTCCGCGTGGTGCATCGCCGCATGGTGACGCGCCAGCGCTTGCGCATGCGGGTGCGCCGCGGAACTTCGCGCGATTTCCCGGCTACGCCCGCGACGCGGACCGCAGCCGCTCGAGGGTGCGCGCCGCCTCGCCCGAGTCGAGGGCCGCGGTCGCGGCTGCCACGCCGTCGCGCGCCGTCTCCGCGACGCCCGCCGCAACGATCGCCATCGCCGCGTTCAGCACCAGCATGTCCCGCGCAGGTCCGCGCTCGCGGCCCGCCAGCAGGTCCCGCAGCAGGCGTGCGGCGCCGGGAAGGTCGCGCGCGGACAGGTCGCCGTGCGCCGCGCCGCGGATCCCCAGCTCGGCGGCGTCGAGCCGATGCTCCGCGACCGATCCGCCGCGGACCTCCGCCACGAGCGTCGGCGCGGAGGTCGAGCATTCGTCGATCCCGTCGGTCCCGTGCACGACCACGGCGTGGACCGCGCCGAGCCGCGCGAGCGCCTCCGCCACCGGGCGGACGAACTGCGGCGCGTACACGCCGATCAGCTGCCGGCGCGCGCCGGCCGGATTGGTGAGCGGCCCGAGCAGGTTGAAGATGGTGGGGATGCCGAGCGCCCTGCGGACAGGCATCACGTGGCGGGTGGCGGGATGGTGGTGGATCGCGAAGCAGAAGCAGATCCCCGCCCGGTCCATGCAGCGCCGCTGCGCGTCGCGGCCCGCGTCGACGTCCACGCCGAGCTCGGCGAGCACCTCGGCGCTCCCCCGGCCCGTGCGGCTCCGGTTCCCGTGCTTGGCGACCTTGGCGCCCGCCGCCGCCGCGACGATCGCCGCGGCGGTCGACACGTTGAAGAGCTTCGCGGTGCCGCCCGTGCCGGCGGTGTCGAGCAGCGCCTCGGGCGGGACGCCGGTCTCCAGGCGGTCGACGTGCGCGCGCATCACCGCGGCGGCGCCGGCCAGCTCGTCGACGGTGGGAACGCGCGTCGCGAGGAGCGCCAGGAGCGCGCCCATCTCCGCGTGGTGCGCGGCCCCGAGCATCAGCGACGCGAACGCGGCCTGCGCGTCGCCGAAGGAGAGCGTCCTGCCCGCGGCCAGCGCGCGGACGTACGGCGTCAGGTCTCCCTCGTGCGAGGGACGCTCGAATTCCGGGGGTCCTGCGCCGGGAGCCACGTCGCGATCGTACGCCTCCGTATCCTCCGCCGCGTGCCGCTCCTCGCCGAGAGCATCGTCCACGCGCTGGATCCGTTCGTCTTCGAGTTCTCGCAGGGCGTCGGGCCGCGGTGGTACGGCGTCTCGTACATGCTCGGCTTCGTGGCGGCGTGGCTCGTCCTGCGCTGGCTGTCGCGCACGGGCAGGACCCCCCTCGAGCCCGCGCTGGTGGGCGACTACATCACGTGGTGCATCCTCGGCGTCGTGGTCGGCGGCAGGCTGGGGCACGCGATCCTCTACGACCGCGCGCTCCTCTGGACGTTCACGCCGAGCATCCCGTTCTGGGAGCTCCTCGCGATCCACCGCGGGGGCATGGCAAGCCACGGCGGGATCGCGGGCGTGATACTGGCGTCGGCGCTCTTCGCGCGCCGCCGCGGGATGGCGCCGCTGGCGATGATCGACACCGCCGCGTTCATCACGCCGCCCGGGCTGATGTTCGGGCGCCTTGCCAACTGGGTGAACGGCGAGCTTCCCGGCAAGGTGCTGCCCGAGGCGCTGCAGTCCGCGCCGCCCTGGTGGAGCGTCAAGTATCCGGAGGAGGCGCTCGAGCTCGCGCGGACGCCCGAGGCATACGCGACGGCCAAGCACCTGGTGGCGATGGCCTACGCGGGCGACGCGCGGTCGATCGCCGAGGTCGCCGCGCTGGTGCCCGCGCGCTACCCGAACAACTTCATCCAGGCGGCGACCGACGGGCCCGCGCTGATGCTGCTCTTCGTGGTGGTGTGGTGGAGGCCGCGGCTCGCGGGGACGCTGAGCGGCGCGTTCCTCGTCGGCTACGGCGCGCTCCGCAACGTGAGCGAGCAGTTCCGAGAGCCGGACGCGGATGTGCTCAGGATCGGTCCGCTCACGACCCCGATGCTCGTCTCCGCGGGGATGATCGTCGCGGGAGTCGCGGTGCTTGCGCTGCGTCCGCGCGGCGGGCCGATGCTCGGCGGCGTGGCGCCTCGTCGCGGTTGATCGTCAGGGCTGCGCCGGTGCGGTGGACGCGGCCCCGGCGGCGGCCTGCGCCACCGGCTTCGCCTTGCGGCGGACCTGCACCTGCACCTCGCTCCACTTGTCGCGCATGCGTACCTGCGGGCCGTTGTAGTTGAGGCCGCGCGGGTCGCCGACCGGCTCCCACTCGTCCTGCCCGGCGAACCACTTCTGCAGCTCCTCGAGACCGGCGTTCACGGTGCCCATGCCGTAGGCGCCGCGCATGCCGATCGCGACGACGGTCATCTCCGGGTTGTCGAGCACCTTGACGCGTCCGTCCTCGCCGGTCGGGCCGAGGTCGGCCGTGCGGTAGAGGAAGCTCATCGTCCACGAGCCCTCCGCGTCCTTCATCGGCGCGAGCGGCGTGCGCTCGCCGGCGGGGCGGTAGTCCATCTCAACCGGGCTCGTCATCTCGATCTCGCGGTTCTTGATGTGGTTGAACAGCGGCCAGAAGCCGACGTTCATCCCGAAGTTGCTCGAGCCCTTCGCCGAGTACTCCGCGCGGCGCACCACCGGGTAGGTCTTGAGCTCGATCATGCCGGGCGGCGTCGGCGCCGGGTAGCCGACCGGGAGCGGCGCCTCGATCACGAGGCCGAGGTCGGGCACGCGGTACTCGCCGTTCTCGAGGCGCGTGGGCTTCACCGACGCGTCGCCCACGAGGCGCACCGACTCGCCGGGAGCGGGAGCGCCTGCGGGCCGCGCGGCCGGCGCGGGTGCCGTTCC
Organism: Phycisphaerales bacterium; assembly: GCA_044351405.1. GTDB lineage: Bacteria > Planctomycetota > Phycisphaerae > Phycisphaerales > SM1A02 > UBA966. The sequence continues at coordinate 3,427 of JBILFU010000101.1, read as the reverse complement.
GCCGGGAGCGGCCGGCGTGCCCGGCGCCGTGGCATCGGCACGCACGGGCTCGGGCTGGATGGCGGTTGCGAGGAACGCGAGGGCGGCGATCAGCATGCGGATGGACTCTCCGGGCTCGGCTTCGCGGAACGGCGCGACCCCGATTCAGCGCCGCATGCGCAAGTAGCATCCTTCGCATGGCAGACCCGGCAGGAACGGTTTTCCCGGCCACCTGGGAGTACAGCCCGGCGCCCGAATCGATGAAGGTCGAGGTGCCCGCGAGCACCCGGCTGTGGATCGGCGGCACCTGGGTCGAGCCCCACTCGCGCAAGCGGTTCCCGACGGTGAACCCGGCCACGGAGGCCACGCTCTCGCAGGTCGCCGAGGCCGACGCGCACGACGTGGACGCGGCAGTGGCCGCCGCGCGCAAGGCCTTCCGCGGCTGGTCGCGGCTCCCCGCGAGGGAGCGCGCGAAGTACCTGTACCGCATCGCGCGCCGCATCCAGGAGCGCTCGCGCGAGCTCGCGGTGCTCGAGACGATGGACGGCGGCAAGCCGATCAAGGAGAGCCGCGACGTCGACGTGCCGCTCGCCGCGCAGCACTTCTTCCACCACGCCGGATGGTGCGACAAGCTCCGCTACGCGGTTCCGGGCGGCGGCGACCCGCGCCCGGTCGGCGTGTGCGGCCAGGTCATCCCGTGGAACTTCCCGCTCCTGATGGCGGCGTGGAAGCTGGCACCGGCCCTCGCGTGCGGCAACACGGTGGTCCTCAAGCCCGCCGAGACGACGTCGCTCACGGCGGTGCGCCTCGCGGAGATCCTCGAGGAGTGCGAGCTGCCTCCGGGCGTCGTGAACATCGTGACCGGCGCCGGCGCGACCGGCCGCGCGCTCGTCGAGCACGCGGGGATCGACAAGGTCGCGTTCACCGGGAGCACGGAGGTCGGCAAGCTGATCGCGAAGGGCTGCGCGGCGCGCGGCACGCGCCTCACGCTCGAGCTCGGCGGCAAGAGCCCGAACATCATCTTCGCGGACGCCGCGATCGACCAGGCGATCGAGGGCATCGTGCAGGGCATCTGGTTCAACCAGGGGCACGTGTGCTGCGCGGGAAGCCGGCTCTTCGTCGAGGAGTCGGTGCTGCCCGAGGTGGTCCGCAAGCTCGAGATCCGCATGCGGAGTCTGCGCGTCGGCGACCCGCTCGACAAGAACACCGACGTCGGCGCGATCAACAGCACGGGCCAGCTCGCGACCATCATGGGCTACATCGAGGCCGGCGCGAAGGAAGGGTGCACGGTGTGCCAGCCCGGCCAGCAGGCGCTGCCCGCGAAGGGCTACTGGTGCCGGCCGACCTTCATGACCGGCGTGCAGCCGTCGCACGTCGTCGCGCGCGAGGAGATCTTCGGGCCGGTGCTTGCGGTGATGAGCTTCCGCACGCCCGAGGAAGCGATCACGCGCGCCAACAACACGCCGTACGGGCTCGCTGCCGGCATCTGGACGGAGAAGGGAAGCAAGATCTTCGACGTCGCGCGCCGGCTGCAGGCGGGCGTGGTTTGGTGCAACACCTACAACCAGTTCGACGCCACGAGCCCCTTCGGCGGGTTCAAGGAGAGCGGCTTCGGCCGCGAGGGCGGCATGCAGGGGCTGGCGGCCTACCTTGCGGAGTGAACGATGACCGACGACCGACTCCCCGTCCTCAAGACCTGGAAGCTCTTCGTGAAGGGCGCGTATCCGCGATCGGAGAGCGGCCGCACGCTCCCGCTCCATGACGCGAAGGGGCGGCTGGTCGCGCACCTCTCGCACGCGAGCCGCAAGGACCTGCGCGACGCGGTCGAGGCGGCGCGCGCGGCGTTCCCCGGCTGGAGCGGCGCCACCGCGTACCTGCGCGGCCAGATCGTCTATCGCCTGGCGGAGATGCTCGAGGGCCGGCGCGCGGACCTGGTGGATGCGATCCGCACGACCACCGGCGCATCGGCAAAGAAGGCGGACGCCGAGGTGAGTGCGTCGATCGACCGCACGGTGAGCTGGGCGGGCTGGTGCGACAAGTTCCCGATGGTGATGGGGAGCCGCAATCCGGTCGCTGGTCCGTACCACAACTTCAGCATGCCGGAGCCCGGCGGCGTGTGCGTCTGCGTGCAGGGCTCGGCCGGCGAGCATCCGCTGCTCGGGTTCCTGTCGCTGGTGCTGCCGCCGCTGTGCGCGGGGAACGCGGTGGTTGCGGTGGCGAGCACGGAGCACCCTCTGGGCGCGCTGCTCGTGGCGGAGACCGCGCCAACGGCCGACATCCCGGCCGGCGCGCTCAACGTGCTGACCGGCGAGGCGGGCGAGCTCGCGAACTGGATCGCGGGGCATCGCGACGTGGACTCGGTGCACGCGGTCGCGGCGAAGGAGATCGCCGCCGTGCTGCGCGCCGGCGCCGCGGAGAACCTGAAGCGCGTGTGCGTCCTGCCCCCGGACGAGGACTTCACGGACGACGACCGCTGGACGAGCCCGCGCCGGCTCGCGTCGTTCGTCGAGCTGAAGACGATCTGGCACCCCAGCGGGGCATGAAAATAACCCTGGAAAGCCGGTACGAATTTCGGTGCCTGCAAGCGAGCCACCATCCATGAGCGCAGACCTCGTCCTCACACACCTCGCCGACGGTGTCGCCACCGTCACCCTGAACCGCGGCGACAAGGCGAACGCGCTGAACCGCGAACTGATCGCCGCGCTCGGCGCGGCAATCGACGCGATCGCCGGCCGTTGCGCGCCCGCCGGCGACGTGCGCGTGGTGGTGCTCGCGGGCGCGGGCAAGGCATTCTGCGCCGGCATGGACCTGCGGGGCGTGATCGACGATCCCGTGGCGATGGGCGACATGCTCCGCGGGCTCTCCCGCGCGAGCCGGGCGCTGCGCCGGCTCCCCGTCCCGACGATCGCGCGCGTCCAGGGCGCGGCGGTCGGCGGCGGCTGCGGCTTCATGGCGGTGACCGACTTCGCGGTAACCCACCCCGAGGCGAAGGTCGGCTACCCGGAGGTCGACCTCGGCATCTGTCCCGCGGTGGTCGCGCCGTGGCTCATCAAGAAGATCGGGGCGGGCCGCGCGCGCGCCATGCTCCTCGCCGGCGGCACGATGACCGGGCAGCAGGGCTTCGAGGCCGGCCTCGCAACGCACCTCTGCGCGCAGGACCAGCTCGACGCGACGGTTGCCGACATCGCACGGCGGCTGGCGGCCGGCGGCCCGAACGCGCTCGCCGTCACCAAGCGCTGGCTCAACGAGCTCGACGGCTCGAACGAGGATGCCGTGATCGACCGGGCCGCCGACCTCAGCGCGCAGGTCATCGCGGGCGCTGAGGCGCAGGAGCGGCTGCGGAGGGCGTTCGCGGGCAGGTGACGGTCGGCGGCGCGGATACGCTCCGCGCATGTCCACCCTCCGCACCGAACGCGACGCCGACGGGATCGTCACGCTGTGGCTCGAG
>JBILFU010000100.1:0-6872 GCA_044351405.1 Phycisphaerales bacterium | reverse complement strand
GACGGACTGCCGTCGCCGCGCGAGTTCCGGTGCGTGCGGTGCGGCGGGGCATGCGCGCTTGACGCGATGGTGCTGCGGCCCGCGCCCGGGGTGGCGGCGGACGGCGCGGCGCCCTCGTACGTGCCCTGGGAACGCGAGGGCGTCCGGGCATGGAGGCGTTTCCTCGGCACCGCCCGGGATGCGCTCGTCCGCCCCGTCTCGCTCGGCCGCGCCATCGCGGCGAGCGAGGGCGTCGGACCGGGGCAGGCGGCACGGTTCGTCGCGGGGATGGCGCTCACGTGCTCGGTCCCGACGGCCGCGGTGCTCTGGGCGATGGAGTTCCTGCTCCCGCGGTGGTTCGGGAGCCCGTCGCGCGCGCTGGCCCTCTCGGGACGCATGTGGTCGGGCGCCGCGGAGTACCTGGCGGTGGCGGTGGGCTCCGCGCTCGCGGTCTCGGCGGTGCCGGTGCTGCTTGCGGGTGCCGCGATCGCCGTGACCCGGCTCGCCGGCGAGCGGATCCGGTGGACGGTCGCATGGCGCTGCCTCGCCTACTCGTCCGGCGTCGCGGTGCTGGCCGCCGTGCCGGGATTCGGGCTGGCATGCCTGGCGCCGGTCGTCCTGGCCTGGTGGGCCGTGTCGGCGGTGATCGTGCTCGTCCACGGCGCGCGGACGCCTCCGTGGAAGGCCGCTGCGGCCGTGCTGCTCCCTCCGCTGGCCGCCGCTGCCGCCGTGGCGGCCGTGCTCGCGGGGATCGCCACCTGGGCGCCGCCCGCGCCGCAGGCGCCCACCCCGGTCACGCCTTCGCCGGCATCCCCTGCGGCCCCTGCGCCGCCGTCACCGTGAGCGGCACGGCGCCCGCGGCCTTCTGCGTGCGCGGCGCCTGCTGGTGCATCGGCTTCGAGCGGAACGCGCTCCAGTCCGTGACCCGCAGGTCGGGCGAGCCGGGCCCGTCGTGCACCTTGAGGAGGTCGTAGGCGTTGTCGCGCTGCGCGGGCAGGAACCCGGCGTCGCGGATCAGTCGGCAGAGGAGCGGCTCGTTGAGGCAGTGCACCGTGCCGGCGCTGGAGACCACGTTCTCCTCCATCATCACGCTGCCCATGTCGTTGGCGCCGAAGCGCAGGCCCACCTGCCCGACGTGCGGGCCCATGGTCACCCAGCTCGCGCCGATCGAGTGGACGTTGTCGAGGTAGAGGCGGCTCGTCGCCTGCGTGCGCAGGTACTCGGTGGCGCCGGCCATGCGGACGCGGCGGCCGAACTCGGGGTGCGCGTCCTTCGTGCCGCTGCCGTCGAGGCGCGCGACCGCGTCTCCCGGGAACGGCTGCGAGAGGTCGTCGCCCGCGGCCTGGCCCCACTCCTTCGCCCGTCCGAGCGGCGTGTTCTCGCGCTGGAAGGGCCACGAGATGAACGCCTTGTAGCGTCCGCCGCCCTGGCGCGCGAAGTCCGCGATCGCGCGGTCCTGCCAGCGACGCGTCAGGTCCATGTGGTGCACGCGGTCCGCGTGGCCCTCGATGTGCCCGAACATCATCGTGCTCGAGGTGTTCATGCCGAGCCCGTGCGCCACGTACATGGTGGTGAGCCACGCCTCCGCCGTGCACTTGCCGAGCCCGATCTTCGAGCGCACCGCGGGCGCGAAGATCTCGCCGCCGCCGCCCGGGACGCTGTCGAGCCCGGCGGCCTTCAGCTGCGTCATCACGCCGCGCACCTTCTCCTCGTAGGTGCTGCCCGGCGGGTCGAAGAAGTTCACGAACTCGACGAACTCCGGCGGGCTGAAGGCGTGCACGTGGACGCGCGGGAAGCGGCGCTTGATCTCGCGGAGGAGGTCGAGGTACCAGCCGAGCGGAAGCTCGGGGTTCATCCCGCCCTGCATCAGGATCTGCGTGCCGCCGATGTCGACGAGCTCCTGCACCTTCTGCAGGAGCTGGTCGTACGTGAGCGTGTACGAGTCGTGGTCGCCCGCGTCGCGCCGGAACGCGCAGAAGGTGCACTTGGCGGTGCAGACGTTGGTGTAGTTGATGTTCCGGTCGATGACGTAGGTGCGGACGTGGTCGCCGTGCACCTCCCGGCAGCGGCGGTCGGCCCACATTCCGAGGTCCTCGAGGGGCATCTCGCGCAGGATGCGCAGGCCCTGCTCGGGGGTCAGCCGCGCGGCACCGGCGGCCACCGCCTCCATGAAGCGGTCGTCCGCCAGCGGGTCGGCGGCGGGGTGCAGGGCGGGGGTCGCGGGCATCGGGAGGGCCATTGTAGGTCGCTGCGCGGTCAGACCTCCGCGCGTTCCCACCCGCGGCCCATGAAGCGCCCCAGGAAGAGGAGTCCGCGCACCGCGAGCTCGGCGCACAGCCCGATCCAGATGCCCGCGAGCCCCCAGCCGAGCGTGACGCCGCAGAGGTAGGCCAGCGGCACGCGCACGAGCACCGTCGAGACGAGCGTGATGCGGAAGGTGCCCTTGGCGTCGCCGCAGCCCTTGAGGCCCTGGCGCACCACGAGTCCCATCGCGAAGAACACCTGGATCACGCCGCAGATGAAGAGGGTTCGCGGGACCTCGCGCAGGATCACCGGGTCGCGGCTCATGAGCCGCGCGAGGGGTTCCCCCGCCGCCATGAACACGATCCCGAGCGCGCCCATGATCGCGATGGCGATCCACAGGCACGACCAGATCGCGCGGCGGGCCAGCTGCACGGATCCGGCGCCCATGTACTGGCCGGCGAGCGCGCCCGCCGCGGTGCCCATCGCGAACCCGGGCAGGAAGCTGAACGACTCCCACCGCACGGTGACCATGTGCGCGCCGAAGAGCCCGTTGACCGGGCCGGCGTCGCCGCCCTCGCGCGCCGCGACCACCCCGATGAACTTCGTGACCACGATGCTCGTCGTCGCCCACATCGTGGCGCCCTCGAGCATGTTCGGCAGTCCCAGGCGGACGATCCGGCGGAGCATCGCGGGCTCGGGGCGGAGGTCGGCCAGCCCGATCCGGAAGTCCTTGACGCCGCGGAGGAGCACGAGGAGCGTCCACGCGCCGCCGACCGCGTAGCTGATCGACGTGCCGGCTGCGATCCCCCAGACGCCCCACTGCGCCGGGTCGAGCGGGAACGGGTTCGCGACCGTGAGGCCGCCGATCGAGACGGTGACGCCGGAGAGCGCCCACGAGAAGACGACGTTCACCACGTTCACCGCGATCGCGATGGTGCTCGGGCGCACGGTCTCGCCTGCACCGTGCAGCGCCATGCCGCCCACCGACATCAGGGACATCAGCGGCAGGCTGATCGCCGTGATGCGCACGTACTCCTGCGCGTAGCGGAGCGACTCGCCCGTGAGCCCCATCCATGCCGCGACCGGGTGCGCCCCTGCCCACACGGCCACGCCGCCGATCGCCCCGGCCGCCAGGCTCGCCGCGACCGCGCTGCCGCCCGCGGTGCGCGCCTCGCCCGGCGTGCCGGCCCCCATCGCGCGCGCGATGATCGCCTGCGCGCCGATCCCGAGCCCCATCAGGACGATCGACGCCACCCACATGAAGCTCGCCCCGAAGCCGACGCCGTCGAGCGCCGCGCCCGCGCTGCCGGGCGGGAGGTTCCCCGCGAGGAGCGTGTCCGTCGTGCCGACCATCGCCGCCATCAGCTGCTGCAGCAGCACCGGCAGCGACAGGATCCAGATCGACTCCCACAGCCCCTTGCCCGCGAGCCGGCCGCTGCGGATGATCCGCTCGTCGTCCGCGGCCGCCTCCGCGGCAGCCACCGAGATGGCAGGATCGCCGAACGCGTCGACGTCGCCTTCGGCGGCGCGGCGTTCGAGGTCTGCCTGCTCTTCGGTCCATCCGCTGGCCAAGGGACGGATGGTAGGGGCGGTGCGCGGGCTCAGCCGGCCGCGGGCGCGGCGGCGGGCGCGGGGCTCGTCGCCCGGTCGCGCAGGCCGGACGGCAGCCCCGGCTCCTCGAAGGTGGGGATCGCCCAGAACAGCAGGTAGTCGCCGAAGCCCAGTTCGCGCTGGAAGGTCGGGTAGTAGTAGGGAACGTCGGCGCGCAGCGCGCCGGGGGTCGCGTCCGCCCAGCGCCTCCACAGCGCGGCATCGAGGCCGAAGTCGGCGCCCGTCATCAGGCGAAGGCTGTTCGCGGCGGCGAGGTTGACCGCCAGCTCGCGGTCGTCGAGCGCGGCGCAGAGCGCCTCGAAGACGTTGCGCTCCGGGTACTGCGCGAGCGCGACCGCCAGCTCCACCCGGACGGAGGAGACCTCGTCCTCGTTGATCATGGTCTTCCAGATCTGGTCGGCCACGCGCGGGTCGTGGACGCGCTGCAGGCCCTTCGCGGCCGCGACCCGGATCTGCTCCACCTTGCTCTCGAGCTGCCGGGCGATCAGCAGCGCGTCGTCCGGGCCGGCGTGGCGGGCCAGCGCCTGGATGGCGGTGGCCTTCACCACCGGGTCGCTGTTCTCCTCGATGTAGAGCCGGTACAGGTTGACGTAGACCGGCTCGCCGCCGAAGCCCGCGTTCCCCAGGAGCAGCACGCCGCGCCGCTGGTTCTCCGGGTCGCCGTCATCCACAGCCCAGCGGCCCGCCTCGGCGGGCGAGGGCGGGAAGAGCGAGTTGGAGGCGTCGCCGAAGTCGCTCGACATCTGGTCGCAGGCGGCGAGGGCGAGCGCGAGCGCGAGCGCGCCGGCTGCCGGGCGAAGGAGCGTGGTGACGATGCGGGTCCGTCCGCGGGGCACGGCGGAACGATACCTGCGTACCCTGCGGCCATGTCGGCGCCCGTCATCCGTTCCTTCCCGCTCGGAGGCTTCCAGACCAACTGCCACGTCGTGTGGGTCCCCGGCGAGGGGGGCGCGGCCGCGGGCCGCGAATGCTGGATCGTCGACCCGGGCGAGGGCCCGCGGGCGGCCCTCGACTTCGTGCGCTCGCAGGGGCTGGTGCCCTCGCACATCCTGCTGACGCACGCGCACGCGGACCACGTCGCCGGGCTCGACGAGGCAAGCCGCGCCTTCCCGCAGGCGCGGGTCCTCCTGCACCGCGCCGAGCACGCGTTCCTCGACGACCCGCAGCTCAACCTGAGCGCCTTCATCGGCCTGCCGATCACCGCGCGCCCCGCCGACGGCGAGCTGCGCGACGGCCAGGAGCTCGAGCTTGCCGGCAGCCGCTGGCGCGTCCTGCACACGCCCGGGCACAGCCCGGGCAGCGTCACGTTCGCCTGCGACGCGGCGGGCGAGGCGATCGTCGGCGACACGCTGTTCGCGGGCTCGATCGGCCGCGTCGACTTCCCGACGAGCGACCCCGCGGCGATGCACCGCTCGCTGCACGAGGTGCTGATGCGGCTGCCGGACGCGATGCGCGTCCATCCCGGCCACGGGCCCTCGACCACGATCGGCGCCGAGCGGCGCTCGAACCCGTGGCTTCAGGACGACGGCTGGGCCGAGGAGGCCTGAGCCGCGCGGCACGCGGCCGTCCACGCGTCCATTCGCGACTCGAGGACGTCGAGCGGGATCGCGCCCGCGCCGAGGAGCGCGTCGTGGAACGCCCGCACGTCGAAGCGCGCGCCGAGCGCGGCCTCCGCCCTCGCGCGCATGGCGCGGATCCGCAGCTCGCCGATCTTGTAGCCGCACGCCTGCCCGGGCCAGTCGATGTAGCGGTCGACCTCGCGCTCGATGTTCAGCTCGCTGAGCGCGGTGTTGCGCTTCATGAACTCCATCGCGCGCTCCTTCGACCAGCCGAACGCGTGGATCCCGGTGTCTACCACGAGCCGCGTGGAGCGCCACATCTCGTAGGTGAGCCGCCCGAAGTCGGAGTAGGGGTCGCCCTCGAAGAGGCCCATCTCGATCCCGAGGCGCTCCGCGTAGAGGGCCCAGCCCTCGACGTACGCGGTGAAGTGCATCTCGCGGCGGAACTCCGGCTGGTCGGGAAGCTCCTGCGCGATCGAGATCTGCAGGTGGTGCCCCGGCACCGCCTCGTGCAGCGAGAGCGGCACCATCTCGTAGAGCGGGCGCTGCTCGAGCGCGAAGGTGTTGGCGTAGAACCAGCCGGGGTTTCCCGCGCGCATCGAGCCCTGCATGTAGTAGGCGGTGGTCTGCGTCGGCGCCATGAACTTCGGCACCGCGCGCACGCCGTAGGGCGTACGGGGCAGCGTCCCGAAGAGTGCGGGGAGCTTGGCGTCGATCCGCTTGCAGACGTCGCGGTAGCGGGCGAGGAGCTCCTCCTCGGTCCTGGCGTAGAAGCGCTGGTCCGTCCGCAGGAAGGCGACGAACGCGTCGAAGAGCGCGTCGTCGGCGAGCCTCGAGCGGGCGGCGTCCGCGGCGAACCAGTCGGTGCCGCGGATCACGCCGAGCATCTCGGCGCGGATGCGCGCGACCTCCGAAAGCCCGGTCTCGTGGACCTCCCTGGCCGTCATCGCGGTGGTGGTGTGGACGCGCAGCGCATGCTCGTACCACGCCACGCCGTCCGGCAGGTGCAGCGCACCCACGGTGTCCCGGCAGGCGGGCAGGTACGTCTCGGCAAGCCAGTTGCGCAGCAGGCCGAGCTCGAGCAGGATCTTCCCGAGCGTGTCGTCGAGCTCCGCGCGCGCCGCGGCCTGGCGCTCCGCCGGCATCTCCGCGGGCAGCCTGGCGAACGGCGTCCGCAGCGCCTCCAGGTTCCCCTTGAGCACGGCGTCGAACTGCGCGGGCACGTCCTTCATCGTGGCCTTGGCGGGGACGCGGCCCTCCTTGATCCCGAGCTCCATGAGGTCGCGCGCGTCCCGCACCGACTGCGGCACGGCGGTCAGCCGCTTCAGGAAGTTCTCGAAGTCCTCCGGCGTCCGCAGCGGCACGCGGTCGGCCATCTGCGGGACGTCCTGCTGCGGTCCGCCGCGGCCGCCCACCGGCATGAGGAACGCGCGGAAGCGGAACCCGTCCTGCGATTCCCGCATCTGCCGCGTCAGGAGC
>JBILFU010000098.1:0-6900 GCA_044351405.1 Phycisphaerales bacterium | reverse complement strand
GTGGCCCTGCACGAGTTCGGCCACAGCTTCGGGAACCTGGCCGACGAGTACGACTACGGCGGCGGCACGTCCACCTACACGGGCCCGGAGCCGTCCTCCGTCAACCTGACCATCCTCACCGAGGCGCAGATGCAGGCCGCCGCCGGCAAGTGGGTCGCGTGGCTCGGGATCAGCCTGCCGTCGGTGGGCGTCCACGGATGCTTCGAGGGCGGCGGCTACTACCAGTTCGGCATGCGCCGGCCGACGTCGAACTCGCTGATGCGGTCGCTCGGCGTGCCGTACAACGGCCCGGGGCTCGAGCAGATGATCGTGGTCCTGCACCAGCAGACCAGGATGATGGACTCGTCCGCCCCGGCCGCCGGGACGTCACTGGTCCGTGGCACCCCGGTCTCGGCGTCGCTCGTCCAGCCGTCGCTGCACTCGCTGTCCGTGCAGTGGAGGCTGAACGGCGTCGCGATCCCCGGCGCGACCGGTGCGACGCTCGACACGCGCGACCTGCCGGTCGGCGCGTCCGGCGCGCAGCTCACGCTGGTGATCACCGACCCGACGAGCAAGGTCCGCAACGAGGCCCTGCGCGCGCAGCACCTGGTGGAGCAGTACGCGTGGACGCTCACGCGCGACTCCTGCCTCGCCGACCTCGACGGCGACGGCGCGATCGGCGGTGCCGACGTGGGCGTACTCCTGGGGCGCTGGGGCGTCGCGGGACTCGCCGCCGGTCGCGCCGACATCAACGCCGACGGGACCGTGAACGGGTCCGATCTCGGGATCCTGATCGGGTCCTGGGGCGCCTGCGCCGGCTGAGACGCGCCGGCTCCGGGCCGCCTTCTCGGACCGCCTGCCCGTCACGGCCTCGCCGTCAACCCGGAATTCGCTCGGCTGACCGCGCGTTCGGGGCTACCTTTGCGCGTCCACATGCAGATCCGATCCATGACCGTCCTCTCCGCTCTCCTGGCGCTCGCCGCATCCGCCCCCGCGCTCGCCGTCGTCCGCTTCGTCGACGCGGGGCTCGCCACCGGGGCCAACGACGGCACGAGCTGGGCCAACGCGCACCGCGGCGTGGACGGCCTTGCCGCCGCGCTCACGGCCTCCGTGGCGGGCGACGAGATCTGGGTGCGGGCCGGCACCTACAAGCCGACCGCGGGCACGTCGCGCACGGTGTTCCTCACGCTGAAGACCGGCGTCGCCGTCTACGGCGGCTTCGCGGGCACCGAGACCGCCCTCGAGCAGCGCGACTGGCGCACGAACGTCACCACGCTCTCCGGCGACCTCCTGGGCAACGACAGCGGTGCCTCGAACCTCACCGACAACAGCTACCACGTGCTCGTCGGTTCCGGCGCCGCGGCGACGGCCATCCTCGACGGCTTCACCGTCAGGGGCGGCAACGCCAACGGCGCGTCCGCGAGCAGCTACGACCGCGGCGGCGGCATCCTGATCACCGGGAGCGGCGCGCCCACCGTGCGCAACTGCGCCTTCGTCGGGAACCGCTGCACGTTCGGCGGCGGCGCGGGCTACGTCTTCACCGCGCAGGCCGCCTTCTCCGACTGCCAGTTCATCGACAACGTCGGCGGGAGCTACGGCGGCGCGTTCGACACCAACAACGTGACGAGCACCTTCCGCCGCTGCGTCTTCAGGGGCAACTCGGCGGCGCGCGCCGGCGCGTTCGAGACCTACGGCGGCGGCAACACCACCTTCGAGAACTGCCTGTTCGCGTCCAACCGCGCGTCCGGCTCGGGCGGCGGCGCGGCGATCTGGGTGGGCGTCGGCTCGAGCATCGTGCGCGCCTACAGCTGCACGTTCGCATCCAACGTGGCGACCAGCGTGGCGGGCGGCGTGAACAGCACCTCGGGCGGGACGTTCAACGCCTTCAACTGCGTGTTCTGGGGCAATTCCGGCCCGGGCGGCACCAGCGCCGCCAACCAGGTGAATGCGGGCGGCGGCAGCAACGCGGTCACGCGCTCGATCGTCCAGGGCGGCTTCGCGGGTACCGGGAACCTGAACGAGGACCCCGTCTTCCGCGACGCCGCGGCGGGCGACTACTCGCTGCGCGGCTACGGGCCGGCGGTCGATTCCGGCGACAACTCGCTGGCGCCGACGGGCGGCATGGCGTCGGACCTCTCGGGCGCCGCGCGCTACTACGACATCGCCGAGGTGGCCGATTCGGGCGTGGGCGGTGCCCCGGTGATCGACCGCGGCTGCCACGAGGCCGCCTCGTACGACCCTCCGTGCGTCTGCGACATCACGGGCGACGGCCAAGTGGACGGCGCGGACCTCGGCGTCCTGCTCGGCGACTGGGGCGGCAGCGCCTCCGGCGACCTCAACGGCAGCGGCTCCGCCGACGGCGCCGACCTCGGGTTCCTGCTCGGCAACTGGGGTCCCTGCTGAGCGGGGCGCGGGGCAGCGTCCCCGCTCCGCAGGCACCGCGGCGCGCGTAGCCTGACGGTCGTGCACGCGCACGCGACCATCCATGTCCGCACCGCCTCCGCCGCGTACGACGTGGTGGTGGGGGCGGGTGCGTCGCGCCACCTGGCCGGGCTGATGTCGGCGGCGGGCGTGCGCCCGGCGGCGTGCGCCGTGGTGTGCGACGCGGCCGTCCTGGACGGCCCGGCCCGGGCCGTGGGCGAGTCGCTCCGTGCCGCCGGCGTGCGGACCGCGATGCTCCCCGTGAGGGGCGGCGAGGATGCCAAGACGCTCGACACCCTCGGCGACCTCTGCGGCCGCATGCTCGCGGCGGGCATCGACCGCGCCGGTGCGGCGGTCGCGGTGGGAGGCGGCGCGGTCGGCGACATGGCGGGGTTCGCGGCCGCCACCTTCATGCGCGGCATCCCCTGCGTGCAGGTGCCGACGACGCTGCTCGCGATGGTCGATGCCTCGGTGGGCGGGAAGACCGCGGTGAACCTGCGTCTCCCGGACGGCACGCTCGCCAAGAACATGGTGGGGTCGGTGGTGCAGCCGCGGCTCGTGGCATGCGATCCCGAGTCGCTCGCGACGCTGCCTTCGCGGGAACTGCGGTCCGGCCTCGCCGAGTGCGTGAAGCACGCGATCATCGCGGACCCCGCGATGCTCGAGTGGATGGCCGGGCATGCCGACCCGATCATGGCGCACGATCCGGCGACGCTCGCCGACCTGGTGGCCCGGAACGTGCGCATCAAGGCAGCCATCGTCGGCCGCGACGAGCGCGAGGACGGTCCGCGCGCGGTGCTGAACCTCGGCCACACCTTCGCCCACGCCATCGAGGCGCTCGCGCACGACCGGGTGACCCACGGCGAGGCGGTCGGCATCGGCACCGTGGCCGCCTGCCGGCTGGGTGCCGAGGTGGCCGGGCTCTCCGGGGGCGCGGAGCACGCGGTGCGCGGGATCCTCGGCCGGCTCGGCCTCCCCGCGGCGGTGCCGGAGGGGCTCTCGGTCGCCCGGCTCGCGGCCGCGATGGCCACCGACAAGAAGCGCCGGGGCGGGGTGCCGCGGCTCGTGGTGCCGCACGCCCCGGGCGACGTCCGGGTGCACGAGGACGTGCAGCCTGCCGCCGTGGAACGCGCGTGGCGGGCGGTGGGCGCGGCCTGACCGTCCGCGGTGCCGCGCTGCTTCCCCGCGGAACGGCGAATCAAGCGTGGTCCGCCGCCCGGCCGATGGACTCGGTGCACGGATGCGCACCCTCGCGATCGTCAACCAGAAGGGCGGCTCGGGCAAGACCACGACCGCGATCAACCTCGCCGCCACCTTCGCGGAGCGCGGCGAGCGCGTCCTGCTGGTGGACATGGACCCGCAGGGCCACTGTGCCGCGGGGCTCGGCGTCCCGGAGTCGCGCATCGAGTTCGGCCTGGCGCAGGCCCTCCTCTGCGAGCCCCCGGGCGGCACCGACCCGCTCGGATGGCTGTGGGAGGTGGCGCGCGGGCTGCGGCTCGCGCCCTGCACGGTGGCGCTCGCCGGGCTGGAGAGCGCCCGGGGCGGGCTGGCGGCGCTCCCCGACCGCGACCGACGGCTGGAGCGGATGCTCGCCCGCGTGTCGGCCCACTTCGACCGCTGCGTGATCGACTGCCCGCCGACCATCGGCTACCTGACCTTCAACGCCCTGCGTGCGGCGGACGAGGCGCTCGTCCCGGTCGAGACCGGCTTCTTCGCCCTGCGCGGCGCGGAGCGGCAGCTTGCGACCATCCGGTCGCTGTGCGCGCAGATCGGGCGCGCGCCCGCGGTGCGCGTGGTGCCGACCCTGCACCGCGACGGCAGCCAGCTGTCGCACGACATCCTGGGCGCGATCGGCCGCAAGTTCGCGGCGCACCTGGCGCCCGCCCCGATCCGCGAGCACGAGGTCCTGCGCGAGGCCGTCAGCGCCGGCCAGAGCGTGGTGGCCTTCGCGCCGGGCTCGGCGGCGCACGAGGATTTCCGCGGGCTGGCGGCCTGGATGGCCGAGCCGCTGCCCCCCGTCCCGGCGGCGGTCCCGGGCGGGCAAAGCGCGGAAACCTCCCCGTCGGCGGCTGGCACCGGCCCCGGGGCCGTGTATGTTCCGGACGCGCCCGTCGGGTTCACCGAGCCCGCCGACGCGCACGCCTTCCCGAGGCTCGCAGGCAGCACCCGCGCGGCGGAGCTCGCGCAGCGCATGCGGACCCCGGGCGTCCCGGCGACGGGAACAGGCGCTCCTTGAGTGTGCCCGGCGCATGAGCGCCGGGCGGCGCGGCTGCGGAGGCAGCGCGGAGGAACGATGACCACGGACGGCGACGCATTCGGAAGCCTGGCAGCGCTCTTCACCTCGGGCGGCAACGGCACCGCGCCGCATGGCCCGCCGGCCGCGGCGGACGGGCTGGGAGTGCTGCTCGTGGGCAACCTGCCGGTGATGGCGGGGCTCTGGATTACGCAGTTCGCCGACGAGGTGGCGCGTACCGCCGGACCGACCGCCCTGGTCCGCTTCGACCGCGACGAGGTCTCGGTCGAGCTCCTGCGCGCCGACGGCCGCCAGGTGCCGCCGCCCGGGCCCGGGGCGCTCGAGCGCTGGCTGCCGCGCGCGTGCGGGTTCGTGCGCCGCTGGGTGGCGTGCGTGCCGTCGGATGCCGATCCCGCGACGGTCGTCGCGTCGGGTGCGCCCGTCACCGTGATCACGGGCGCGGACGAGGCGGCCGTCACCGGCGCCTACCTGCGCATGAAGCACCTGTCGGACGCCGCGGTGCACGCGGGAGCCCCGCTCGAGCGCGTCTCGCTCGCCGTGGTCGGCGCGACCCCGCCGCAGGCGGCGGCCTCCGCGGCACGGCTTGCGGACGCGGCGCGCAGCTTCCTGGGGATCGAGGTCGACGTCGTGTCGACGCTGCAGCGCATCGAGCGCGTCGAGTCGAGCGCGCGCGCCGCGTATCCGGCGGCCGAGTGCCCGGACCCCGCCGAGTTCCTCGCCGCGCTCGCCCGTGCGCGCACCGAGAGCGCCGCCCGCTTCGACCCGCCGGCCGATGCTGCGCCGTTCCGATTCGAGCCGCCAATCGAGCCGAAGCCCGCCCACGAGCCCGCCATGCACGCCAGCCACCCCGCCCACCGCCCCGCGGCTGCCGCTCCGCGCGCCGCTTCCGCGCCCGCACCCACGTTCGCCGCGCTGCCGGTGGCGAGTCTTCCGCCGAAGCTGGTCCCGCTCCTCCGCGGCCTGCGTCCGCTCGGGATCGCCTGCCCGGTGGCGGCGGAGGTGGAGCTTGCCCTCGACGAGGCCGGTCGCATGCACATCGTGGGCCGCTCGGACCAGCTTGCCAAGGTCCGCACGGCGCACACCTGGGCGTCCATGCACCGCGAGCTCCTCGGCCTGGCGTTCGCCGAGCTGAAGGGCGGCTTCGAGGTGCGCGAGCGCATCCTCCTCGGCGACGCCCGCGAGGCGATCACGCTGCACGGGACGGGCGTGCTCCTCGACGTACTGGTGCTCGCGGAGACGCCGGCGGGCGTGGTTCAGGTGGTGGTGCCGCTCAACGACCCGTCGAGCTGCGGCTGAGCGCGGCGCGCAGGGTGCGCAGCCAGTTCGCGTGCATGAATCCCGCGAGGTCCGCGGCATCCCATCCGGCGCGCGCCAGCGCGTCCGCGAGCGCCGGGAGCTCCTCCGGCCGTCCGCAGCCTGCCGCGCAGTCGCCGGGAGCGAACCCGCCGTCGAAGTCGCTGCCGAGCCCGGTGCGCCCGCGCCCGGCGACGGACGCCACGTGCTCCACGTGCCGCACCGCGTCGTCGAGCGTCGCCGTGCGTCCGTCGGCGAGGAAGCGGCCGTAGAGGTTGAGCCCGACGCAGCCGTCGCGCGCGGCGATCTCGCGGATCTGGGCGTCGGTCAGGTGTCGCTGGACATCCTTCGCCAATCGGCGCACGTTCGAGTGCGTGGCCACGATGCGCGCGTCCGTCGCCGCGCACAGGCCGTCGAACGCCTCGTCGGAGAGGTGGCTCGCGTCGTGAAGGATGCCGCAGGCGTCGAGCGCCGCCACGCAGTCGCGGCCCATGCCGGTGAGCGGGCCGTGCGAAGCGTTGCCGCCCGCGTAGCGCGAGCCGTATCCCCACGCGAGGCCCACCGCGCGCACGCCGCGGGCGTGCCACCAGCCCACCTCGTCCGGCGTGCGGATCGGGTCGGCGCACTCCATGAGGAGGACCACGCCGGGCGGCGCGGACGCCGTCGCGGCCGAGCTCGCGTCCAGGTCGTCCGCGGAGCGCACGATCCGGATGCGGCCCGCGCGCTCGAGCGCCTCGTACCGCTCCAGCTGGCGCACGCCCGCCGCGTGTGCGCCTTCCGCGTCCAGGCTGTCGCGGTAGCCCCACGGCGTGCCCGCCGCCTCCGCACCGAGCTCCGTGAAGATGGTTCCGAGGAAGATCCGCACGTTGCCGCGCGCGAGGGCGGGAAGGCTCACGCCACGGGCGGCCGGGTCGGGCAGCTCCCCCTCGACCGAGGGGCCGTGCAGGTCGAGG
>JBILFU010000097.1:0-6904 GCA_044351405.1 Phycisphaerales bacterium | reverse complement strand
TGCTCGGCCTCGGTCTTCTTGGCCTCGATCTGCTTGGCGGCGTTCGCCACCAGGTCGAGGTCCTTCTTCTCGGCCTGCCACTGCGCGGTCAGGCGCCGGTCCTCCTCCTTGAGGTCGGCGATCTCCTTCTCGGCGCGCTGCAGGCGGTCCTTGCTGTCGGGGTCCTTCTCGAGCTTCAGCGCCTCGCGCTCGACCTCGAGCTGCACCAGGCGGCGCTTCACCTTGTCGAGCACCGTCGGCATGCTGTCGTTCTCGATGCGCAGCCGGCTCGCGGCCTCGTCGACGAGGTCGATCGCCTTGTCCGGCAGGAAGCGGTCGCTGATGTAGCGGTGGCTCATCTGCGCGGCGGCGACGAGCGCGCCGTCCTGGATGCGCACGTCGTGGTGCGTCTCGTAGCGCGGCTTCAGGCCGCGGAGGATCGCGATCGTGTCGAGCACGCTCGGCTCGCCGACGTAGACGGGCTGGAACCGCCGCTCGAACGCGGGGTCCTTCTCGATGTGCTGGCGGTACTCGTCGAGGGTGGTGGCGCCGATGGTGCGCAGCTCGCCGCGGCTGAGCGCGGGCTTCAGGAGCTGGCCGGCGCCGGGGCTCCCGGTGTTCGCGCCGGCGCTGACGACGGTGTGGATCTCGTCGATGAAGAGGATGATGCGGCCGGCCGCGGCGCTGACCTCGCGGATCACGGCCTTCAGGCGCTCCTCGAACTCGCCCTGGAACTTCGCGCCGGCGAGCATCTGCCCGACGTCGAGCGCGACGATGCGGACGTCCTTCATCTGCTCGGGGCAGTCGCCGTTCACGATGCGCTGCGCGAGACCCTCGACGACGGCCGTCTTGCCGACGCCCGGCTCGCCGATCAGCACCGGGTTGTTCTTGGTGCGCCGGCTCAGCACCTGCATGCAGCGGCGGATCTCCTCGTCGCGGCCGATGACGGGATCGAGCTTGCCCGACTCCGCCTTCTCGGTGAGGTCGATGCCGTACTTCCTCAGGGCTTCCATCGAGCCCTCCGCGTTGGGGTCGTTCACGTTGGTCATTCCGCTTGCCTTCCTGATCTCGTCGATGGCGGTCCGGAGCCGGCGCTCGTCCGCGCCGACCGCCGAAAGTACCTGCTTGGCGGGCGTGCTCGCCGACGCGAGCGCGAGCAGCAGGTGCTCGATGCTCGTGTACTGGTCCTTCATCGACTGCGCGGCTCGCTCGGCGTCCGTGAGGACCTGCATCAGCGCGGAGCCGGGGCGCGGCTCGGTGCCGGTGACCGTGGGGAGCCGTCGGAGCTCGGCGGCGACGACGTCGGCCGCGCGGCGGGGCTCGACGCCGGCCCGCTCGAGGATGCTGCCTGCGGGCCCGCGCGCATCGGCGGCGAGGGCCGCGAGAAGGTGCAGCGGCGAGAGCTCGCCGTGGCTCGCGGCGGCCGCCTGCGACTGCGCGGCCTGGAGCGCCTGCTGCGCGGCGTGGGTGAAGCGTTCGATGGAGGGCATTGCCTGGGAGAAGTGGCAAACGGCGTGCCGGGGCAGGAGGGCGCGCGGGGCGCCCGCGGGTGCCGTTCAGGCAGTCGGCCGCCACGCCTCCGCCGGGAAGGCGGGGGGCGCGACCGTGGGGCGGTCGTGGATCCACGCGGCCAGCCATTCGAGCGCGTCGACGAGGCGCGGCCCCGGGCGGTTGAACATCTGGTTGCCGTCGACGAGCTGCACGGTGGTTGCGGCGCGGCCGGCGGCGGCGGCCGTCCGCGCGGCGCGTACCGCGGGGAGCTCGTTCCACCACGGGGCGCGCTCGAGGGCGCGGACGGACTCGCGCACGGCGGCGAGCGGCAGTCCGCACGGCGCGACCACCACGAGCTCCGGCGCGCTGGCGACGATCTCCTCCGGCGTGGCGACGCGGCTCTTGGCGCCGGCGGGGTTGAGCGGGTGCGTGCCGCCTGCGAGCGTGATGAGTTCCGGAGTCCAGTGTCCGCCCACGAAGGGTGGGTCGGTCCATTCGAGGAACAGGACGCCCGGGCCGTCGGTGAAGGGCGTGCCCTGCTCGGCGGCGGTCCAGAGGCGGTCGCGGAGCATGGTGGCGGCGGCCTGGGCCGAGGAGGCGCGGCCGACGGCTTCGCCCACCGCGAGGAGGTCGTCGAGCACCTGCCAGACGGTGGTCGGGTTCAGGTTGACGATGTGTGGGCGCGAGGGAAGCATTGCCGCGACGCGCTCGACGCTGCGGAGGTCGATGCTGCACACCTCGCAGAGATCCTGCGTGAGGATCACGTCGGGCGCGAGCGCGCGGAGGAGATCCTCGTCAATTCGGTAGAGGGACTCGCCGGCGGCGAGCGAGGCGCGGACCGCGGCGTCGATGGCTGCCTCGTCGACCGCGGCGGGCGCGCCCGCGCCGGCAGTGTGCGCGATGCGCGCGGAGGTCAGGACGTGCGCCGCGAGCGCGGCCGGCGGGAAGTCGCACTCATGGCTGCGTCCGACGAGGAGCTCGCCCCCGCCGGCGGCGAAGAGGAGCTCGGTGGCGGATGGAAGGAGGCTGACGACGCGCATGCGCCGTCACTCGACGGTCACGCTCTTCGCGAGGTTGCGCGGCTTGTCGACGTCCTTGCCGCGCAGCACGGCCGCGTGGTACGCGAGGAGCTGCAGCGGCACCACCGTCACCAGCGGCTGGAGCATCTCGGTGACGTCCGGCACGTAGAAGACGTCCTCCGCCATGCTCTTGATGTGCTCGTCGCCCTCGGTGGCCACCGCGATGACGTGGCCGCCGCGGCTGCGCACCTCCTGGATGTTCGAGAGCACCTTCTCGTACTGGCTGTTGCGCGTCGCGACGAACACGCACGGCATGCCCTTGTCGATGAGCGCGATCGGCCCGTGCTTCATCTCCGCGCTCGGCATTCCCTCGGCGTGGATGTAGCTGATCTCCTTCAGCTTCAGCGCGCCCTCGAGCGCCACCGGGTAGTTCACGCCGCGGCCGAGGAACAGCCAGTTCTCGCGCTCGACGTACTTCTCCGTGGAGCGACGGATGGAATCGCTCTGCTTCAGGATCCGCTCGATGTGCGCGGGGATCGCCTCGAGCTCGCGCAGCGTGCCGGACACGAAGTCCTGGCTCAGGTAGCGGCGGCGGCCGATGTAGAGGGCCAGCATCGCGCTCACCATCACCTGCCCGACGAACGCCTTGGTGCTCGCGACGCCGATCTCGGGACCGACGCGCAGGTAGATGCCGGCGTCCGTCTCGCGCGCGATCGAGCTGCCGACGACGTTGATCACGCCGAGCGCCATCGCGCCGCGCGCCTTCGCCTCCTGCAGCGCGGCCAGCGTGTCGGCCGTCTCGCCGCTCTGGCTGACCGCGACCACCACGCTGCCCTCGCTCACGATCGGGTTGCGGTAGCGGAACTCGCTGGCGAAGTCCCAGTCGGCCGGGATCTTGGCCCACTCCTCCATCAGGTAGCTGCCGATCATGCCCGCGTGCAGCGCCGTGCCCTGGCCGATCAGCGTGATCCGCCGGCTGGACGCCAGCGCGCGCGCGTGGTCGCCGATGCCGCCGAGCACGATCTGCCCCGCGCGGTGGTCGACGCGGCCCTGCAGGGTGCGCGTGAGCGCGGCGGGCTGCTCGAAGATCTCCTTGAGCATGAAGTGCTCGAAGTCGCCGAGCTCGATCTCGGAGAGGTCCACCTCGAGCGCGAGGACCTTGGCGTCGATCTCGACGTCGTCCACGGTGCTCGTGCGCAGCGAGTCGCGCGTCAGCTTGGCGACCGTGTAGTCCTCGAGCGTGAACGCCTGGTTCGTGTGCGCGACGATCGCGCTCTGGTCGCTGGCCACCACGTACTCGCCGTTGCCGACGCCCACCATCAGGGGGCTGCCCTTGCGCGCCACCACCAGCACGCCGGGCTCCTTCTCGCAGAAGCAGCAGATGGCGTAGGCGCCGGTCACCTCGCGCAGCGCCGCCTGCACCGCCCTCTCCAGGTCGCCCTGGTAGAGCTCGCCGATCAGGTGCACGAGCACCTCGGTGTCGGTCTCGCCCTTGAAGACGTGCCCCTTCTCCGTGAGGTACGTCTTGATGGACGCGTAGTTCTCGATGATGCCGTTGTGCACCAGCGCGATGCCGTGGCCCTTGACGGGGTCGTCGCAGTGCGGGTGCGCGTTCGCCTCGGTGACGCCGCCGTGCGTCGCCCAGCGGGTGTGCGCGATGCCCACCGTGCCGTCGAACCCGCGCCGGGTCTCGATCAGCTCCTCGAGCACCCGCACGCGGCCGACGCTCTTGGCGATCTGGATCTTGCCGTCACCCTGCGCGACGGCCAGCCCGGCCGAGTCGTAGCCCCGGTACTCCAGGCGCTTCAGGCCCTCGAGGAGCAGCGTGGCGGCAGGCTTCTTACCGATGTAGGCGACGATTCCGCACATGGCCGTGGTTCTCCAGTGCCGCAAACGGGCACCTTGTGGCGTGAGTCCCTATTGTCGGCGTCAAAGAGCCGTATGCTGAGGCAGGAAACAAGGAAATCCCGTATCCGGAACGCATGGAACCGCCTCCCGCTGGGCATCGCTGGACCGACAAGAGCGCCGCCCGCGCATGGGTTCGGGGCGGGCTCGCTGCGCTTGACCCTACCCTTCTTGCAGGCATCTCCCGCGAAACTGCGGCGAACGTGATCGAATTTCTTTGGCAAGGACACCGCCTGCCTGGGGCGCGCTTGATGGCTTATGTGCCCTTCCGTCGCGAAATAGACCCGATCATGGTGGCATCTTCGGTGATGAGCGCTGGGGGATCCGTCTGCATCGGCCGGTGCAGGGATCAGGGTTCCGTTCTTGAGCCCTCTCTTCTTCCCCCGGCAGCCGTCCAGGGGGGCTGCTGGCAACTTATCGACGCAACCCCGGACGCCTGGGGGACCCCCATTCCACGGGACGCCACCCCCGTTCCTGCGGCCTCCATTTCCGCGGTCCTGGTCCCCGGACTCGCTTTCGATCGCCACGGCGGGCGACTCGGACGGGGGGCTGGGATCTACGACCGCTTCCTGGCCACCCTTCCCGCAGCAACGCTTCGGATCGGCCTCATCCCGAGCGCGTTCCTGGTCGAGCGCCTTCCGACGGATCCCCATGACGTGCCGATGCACGCCGTCGCCACGGAGCGGGAACTGGTCGTGACCGCCTGATGACTCCCCGCTGCTGCGAAATGTGACACAATGCCGATGTACCGGGGATGCGCGGCATCGGACGCCGCGCGAGAAACGCACCGCCTGCACACGAGGTCAGGATGACCCTTCCCAGCCAGTCGCCCCGTTCCGGTTCGCCCTCCAAGTCGCCCGCCAAGCCGAAGGGCGGCACGCGGTCGCTCTTCCTCGCCATCGCGGCCATCGGCCTCGGCGGCGCCGCCGCCGGCTGGTTCCTCACGCACCGGAGCGAGTCGCCCGACGCCTCGAGCGCGTCGGCGGAGTCCGCCGGCATCCAGGATCCGCTGCTCGCCGACCAGGCCGCCGCATCCACCGCCATCGAGGAGACGGTCGCGCTCGATGCGCAGGCAGCGAGCGCCGATCTGCCGGCGCAGCCCGCGGGCACCGCGACGGCCGGCAGCACGACCACCACGGCACCGGAAGCCGCGCTCGGCAGCGCGAGCACGTCGTCCGTCGCCGCCGCGGGACAGTCGATCGCCGCCTCCGCGACGTCGGGCATCGCCGGAACCCCGGGCACCTCGGCCACCACGCCCGCCGCGGGCATCGGCACGCCCGCGCAGCGCCTGCAGCAGGCGATCGGCATGGTCGACACCGACGCGGTCCGCGCGCGCGCCGAGCTCACGCGGCTCCTCGACTCCGGCTCGCTCGACCCGGCGCAGCGCGCGCAGGCCTACGGCGCCGTCAACCGCCTCGCGGAGCGCCTCCTCTTCAGCGCGAAGATCGTCCCCGGCGACGTGGCCAGCCAGAGCTACGTCGTGAAGAAGGGCGACAGCCTGGCGCGCATCGCCTCGCGCGAGAAGCTCGGCGTCGACTGGCGCTTCATCCAGCGCATCAACGGCCTCAAGACCGAGAAGGCCATCCGTCCCGACCAGCGCCTGAAGCTGGCGCACGGCCCCTTCGACGCCGAGGTCGTGAAGGCCGACTTCCGGATGAACGTCTACGCCGGCACCGGCGCGGACCGCGTCATGGTCGCCAGCTTCCCCTGCGGTCTCGGCGAGAACGACTCGACGCCCGTCGGCACGTTCCGCGTCCGCAAGGGGTCCAAGCTGATCGACCCGGCGTGGGTCAACCCGCGCACCGGCGAGAAGTTCGCCTCGAACGACCCGAAGAACCCGATCGGCGAGCGCTGGATCGGCCTCGAGGGCACGACGCCCGAGATGTCGAAGTTCACCGGCTACGGCATCCACGGCACGGTCGAGCCCCAGTCGATCGGCAGGCAGATGTCGATGGGCTGCGTGCGGCTCGGCGACGCCGAGGTGCAGGTGGTCTACGAGCTGATCGGCGAGCAGAGCACCGTGGTCATCCGCTGAGGCGCCGCGGATCGGCCGCGCCCGCGGACCCGTCCGCTCACATCCTGCGCCGCGCCAGGTCGAGGAGCGTCCCGCCGAGCTCCGCCATGCGCGCCTGCACGCCCTCGTCGACGAGCTTCCCGTCGCGGAAGGCCTCGCCCGTCGCATAGACGAACCGCGGCACGATCACGCAGCGGAAGTCGAGCATCAGGCTGTTCGCGAGCCCGGTGTGCGCCATGTAGCTCACCATGCTGCCCGCGGCGCAGGCGATGCCGACCGTCTTGTCGTTCCAGGCGCGGCCGCCGAGCTCGACGCAGCTCTTGGCCACGGCGCTCACGTCGTAGTTGTAGATGCCGGCCGCGATCAGCGCGGCGTCGCATGCGCCGAGCGCGCGCTGCAGCGCCTTCGCGCCCTCGTGGCCGGCGGCGCCGTGGCCGTCCATGTGCGGGAGGTCCGCCTCGCGGCAGTCGAACCACGCGACCTGCGCGCCGCGGTG
>JBILFU010000096.1:0-6915 GCA_044351405.1 Phycisphaerales bacterium | reverse complement strand
GCGGAGCGCGGCGGTCAGCAGGGTGCCGACGCTCGATCCGGCGAGCACGCCCTCCTTGCGCAGGAGCTCGCGCGCCGTGTGGAAGGCGTCGGCATCGCTCACGGCGTAGGCCTTGTTGACGAGCTTCAGGTCGCAGATCGACGGGACGAAGTCCTCGCCGATCCCCTCGACGAGCCAGCTTCCCGGCTCGACGTGCTTGCCCTCGTTCACGAGCGGCGTCAGGATCGAGCCGACGGGGTCGGCGAGGATGATCTCCATCCTCGGGTTGCGCGCGCGCAGGTAGTGCCCGCAGCCGCTGATCGTGCCGCCCGAGCCGACGCCCGCGACGAACGCGTCGACCTTGCCGCCCATCTGCTCCCAGATCTCGGGGCCCGTGGTCCGCTCGTGCGCGGCGGCGTTCGCGGGGTTCGCGAACTGGTTGATGTAGAGGGTGTTCGGGCGCGACGCGGCGAGGCGCGCGGCGACGTCCTGGTAGTACTCGGGATGCCCCTTGGCGACGTCGCTGCGGGTCAGGACGACCTCGGCGCCCATGGCGCGCAGGTGGCTGATCTTCTCGTCGCTCATCTTGTCGGGCACGACCACGCTCAGCGTGTAGCCCTTCTGCGCCGCGACCAGCGCCAGCGCGAGGCCCGTGTTGCCCGCGGTGGCCTCGACGATGTGACCGCCCGGCTTGAGGCGCCCGTCCTTCTCCGCGGCCTCGATCATCTCGACCGCGATGCGGTCCTTGATCGAGTTGCCCGGGTTCATCGACTCCATCTTGACGAACAGCCGGCACTTCCCGGTGTCGAGGCGCTTGAGTTCGAGCATCGGCGTGTTGCCGATCATCTCGAGGACGTTGCCGAACACGGGGGCGCGGGAGGGCATCCGGCGGAGTCTACGGGCGGGGCAGGGCGCGGCGGCAGGCGGCGGTGCGCGTCCTCGCGGGGTAGAACACCGTCCATGCGGTGGGAACCTCCCGCGAATCCCGAGGAACTCGTGGTCGCCGAGCACGACGGCGTGCTCGAGCTGCGCGCCCCCGGCGACCGTCCGGGCACCGGCGCGCGCGTCGACCTCGGCGCGGCGGACGCGCGCGGCATTCGCTCGCTTCCGGTGGTGCGGTCGATGGGCGACCGCGTGCGCACCGTCGCGGACGCGACCGCCGGGCTGCTGGGCGACGCGTGGCTCCTCGCGCTCGCGGGGTTCGAGGTCACCGCGTTCGAGCGCTCGCCGACGGTCGCGCGGCTCGTGCGCGACGGGCTGCGCCGCGCCGCCGCTGATCCGCGCGTCGACCGGGCGGCGCTCGCCCGTCTCCGGTTCGAGGAGGCCGACGCCGCGGCCGCGCTCGATGTCGCGGGGCCGGGCTCCTTCGACGCCGTCCTGGTGGATCCGATGTTCCCGCCGAAGCGCAGGGAGTCGGCGCTCGCGCGCAAGGACGTGCGCCTCCTCCGCGCGGCGGTGGGCGACGATCCCGACGCGGCCGCGCTCCTCGCGGCGGCGCGCCGCGCCGCCCGAGTGCGCGTCGCGGTCAAGCGCGCCGACGACTCGCCGCCCATCGAGGGCGCGCCGGAGCCCGACGTCCGCTTCGAGGGCCGCACCTCGCGCGTCGATGTCTATCTTTCGCGCACGACCGCATGAGCACGCCCTGGTTCCATGTCCCGCGGCTCCCGTCGGTCGGCGAGACTCTCGCGCTCGACCGCGACGAGGCCAAGCACGCCATGGGCGTGCGGCGACTCGGCGCGGGCGACGGCGTCACGGTCTTCGACGGTGCGGGCGGCATCGCCCAAGCCGCGATCTCGGGCGACCGCGACCGCGACGGCAATCCGCTCGTGCGCGTCACGGCAGCCGGCCGGCAGGAGCGTGCGGGCCGGGACGTGGTCGTGGGCGTGGCGCCCCCGAAGGGCGACCGCCTCTCGACCCTCCTCGACATGCTCGGCCAGCTCGGCGTCACGGCGATCGTGCCGCTCGACACCCGCCACGGCGTGGTCGACGCGGACGGGATCAACCGCACGCGGGCGGCGCGCATCCTGCTCGAGGCCTGCAAGCAGAGCCGCAGCGCGTGGATGCCGGAGCTGCGGCCCGCCGCGGCGCTCGAGGCATTCGTGCGAGATTCGGCCGCGGACGGCCGCACGGTGCTCCTGGCGCACCCGGGCGGGGTGCCGCTCCTCGGCGTCCGGCCCGAGCGCGCGGCGGTGGCGGTCGGCCCGGAGGGCGGGTTCGCGCAGCAGGAGGTGGACGCCGCGTGCGCGGCGGGCGCGCTGGCCGTGGACCTCGGGCCGACGATCCTGCGCGTGGAGACCGCGGCCGTCGCCATGGCGGCGGCGCTTCGGCTTCCCGGGTGACGGGATCGGGCTGAATGGAGCGCACCGGGCTCGAACCGGTAACCCCCGCCTTGCAAAGGCGGTGCTCTTCCAATTGAGCTAGCGCCCCGGAGGGAGGCAAGTATAGGGATGCCGGGATCGCCCCCGGAACGACAGGAGGCCCGCCCGAAGGCGAGCCTCCTGGATGCTGCACGTGGTTCCCGGTCAGGGCGTGGCGGCCGGCGCAGGCTCGAATGCGTCAGGAGCCGGGTTGTCCGGGCAGGGCACCGCGTCCGGGTGCGTCGCTGCCGCTTCCTGCGGCGCGGGCACGAAGGTCCCGGCGGCCTCGATGGGCCGCGTGGACTCGGTCTTCGTGACCTGCGGGGTCTCGCGCTGCGTGAGGAGGTCGACCGACATCGGCGAGATCACCGTCAGGCGCAGGGCAGGGTCCACCGACGTGCCGCCCTTGATGCCGACGAGCGTGCCCACCATCGTGGCGAGCGGCAGGTCGGCGTTGGGCTCGACGTACGCGATGGTCGCGCCGGTGAGCGCGTCGCACACGCGGTAGAGCTCCGGGAGGCGCTGGCCGTCGTAGACGGCGCTGGCGTTGAGGATGCCCACCGCGGTGTAGTCGGCGCGCCGCTCGATGTTGAGGACGAGCTCCGCGATGCCCTTGCGGCGGTCGTCGGCGATGGCCTTGGCGCGCTGCACCTCCTGCACCTGCTGCTGGATCTCGCCCATGAGCGCCAGCTGGCGGCTGCGCGCCTCGGCGAGGCCCTTGACGCCGCCCGTCGACTCCGTGGCCGAGGCGAGCTCCTCGTACCTCGCGCGGAGCGTGTCGAACTCCGCGTCGGCCTGCGGCTGTCCGCGGACCGCCTTGAAGCGCCGCTCAAGGTCGTCGAGCGTGGCGCGGGCGGACAGGCGCTGCGTGCGGGGCGCTGAAGCCTCGGCGGGTGCCGCGGACGCGGGCTCCGCGTCCGTGGCCGTCGCGTTCCTCGGCTGCTCGCCGAGAAGCGGCGGGATGGCCGGGGACGCGAGCGGCTCGATGCCGCCGAGGTCCGCTGAGCCAGTGGCGGCCGACGCGGGTGCGGCTGCGCCCGAGGCGGGCGCGTTCGCCGGGATCTCCTGCGACACGGGCGCGGTGCCGGGCTCGGTCGGGGCGGCGGTGGCGTCCGAGGCCTGCGCGACGGCCGGGGCCTGCGCGACGGCGGCGGCGACCTCCGTCTCGGTGGCGCGGCGGAGGAACTGCATGTTCACCCACGCCTCGGTGGAGGCCGGCGCCTTCACGCGATAGACGTCCTCCTTCTGCCCGCTCGCGAGCCCGAGCGAGGAGAGCGTCGTGCCGGCCTCGGCGGTGCCGACCTGCTTCCAGCTCTTGTCGGGGGCGCTGCCCGCATCGACGTTCGGCGCGCGCAGTTCCGTCCGCGCGTTCACCGTGACGGTCGAGCCGTCGGCCGACGCGGTCACGCGGCGGTCGGCGGGGACGAAGACCACGACGTCGGAGAACGCGCTTCCGTCGGCGGCGACGCGCGCCCAGCCGTACTCCTCGCCCACGACGCGCACCAGGTCGCCCTGGCGCAGCTTCGCGAACGCATACGCGCTCTGGGCGCTCGGCCCGGAGCGCAGGTTCACGGCGTTGCCGGTGACGACCGCCCAGTAGGCGTCTCCATCGGCAGGAACCATCGCGGACGCGGCCGCGGAGGCCGACGCCACGAAGAGGCAGTGCGGGAGGGTAAGCAGGGCAGCGGAAGCCAGCATCATGCCGGCGGCGCCCCGCATCCGTGCGGGTGAGCTTCCATGCAGCATGGCAGGAGGATAACCGGGCGGACTACACTTGTGAAGATGGTTCCCGCCGCAATCCTGCGCTTCCTCCGAAAGGCCGCCCCGGCGGCCGTGCTCGGGGTGCTGGTGGCGCAGGCGGGCGTCCTGGCCGGGTGCCGCAATCCCCTGCGCGAGGAGGCCGATTCGGAACTCCAGCGGTCGTTGGACGCCACCCTCTCCCGCGAGGCCGGCACGGCGGCGGCCCCCGGCAACCCGGCCTTCGAGGCGCGTTCCGAGCCCAGTTCCGTGTTCGAGAGCCTCCGGGCGCGGCGGGAGCAGCTGGACGCCATGGGGCCGCAGGAGCGCGATGCCGGAATCGGCCTCGACGTGGGGGCGGACCTCGACGGCAAGCCGCCCCGCGAGGTGGTCCTCTCGCTGCAGCAGGCGATCGCCTCGTGCGTCCGCAACAACCTGGGCGTCCAGCAGGCGCGGCTCGAGGAGGCGATGAGCCAGTCGGAGATCGTGAAGGCGGAGGCCGTGTTCGACACGGTGCTCTTCGCCGACGGCGGCTATCGGCGCAGCAACATCCCTCAGCCGACCCTCAGCCTGGGCGGCGGCGGGAGCTTCCTGCTGAACCCCACGGCGGACCAGAAGATCTGGAACCTGGAGTCGGGCTTCGAGCAGCGCTTCGCCACCGGCACCAACCTGTCGGTCTCGACGCGGATGCAGGGCCAGGAGTTCACCGACCCCAACGACCGCATCAACCCGAACCCGTCGTACCTCAACTCCGTGAACCTGACGCTGAGCCAGCCGCTCCTGCGCAACTTCGGCACGGACGTGAACCTGGCGAACCTGCGCGTCGCGCGCAACCAGGACCGGCGGGCGCTGCAGCTGCTGCGGCGCTCGCTGCTGGAGTCGGTCGCCCGGACCGAGGCCCTGTACTGGCAGGTGTACGTCGCGCGCGCGCGGCTCGTGAGCGCAAGGTGGCTGCTGCGCGTCGGCGAGGAGGTCCGGTCGCTCCTCGAGCGGCGGCGCGAGTACGACGCATCGCTCGCGCAGTACGCCGACGCCGTCAGCAAGGTGGAGGACCGCCGCGCCGCGGTCATCCGCGCCGAGCGCGAGCTGCAGCGGGCCGTGAACGAGCTCAAGCGCTCGATGAACGACCCCCGCCTGCCCGCCGGCGGCAGCGAGACCCTGGTGACCGTGGACGAGCCCGTCGACCAGCCGCTCTCGTGCAGCGTGGCCGACTCGCTGGCGACCGCGCTCGCCCAGAACCCCGACGTGTCCGCGACCCTCCTCTCGATCGACGACGCCTCGATCGGCCTGGACGTGGCCGACAACGGGCGCCTGCCGCAGCTCGACCTGCAGACGAGCGGGGCGCTGTACGGGCTCGCGGGCGAGTTCGGCGAATCCTGGCAGACGCTCGGCGACAACGACTGGATCGAGTGGGCGGTGGGCGCGACGTTCCGCCAGCCCATCGGCAACCGTGCGGCCGAGGCCGAGTACCGGCGCGCCCGCCTCGCCCGCTCGCGCGCGGTGATCCTCTACAAGACGGCGGTCCAGTCGGCGGTGCTGGACGTGCGCAACGCGCTGCAGGACGCGGCGGCTTCCTACCGCCTGATCGCGCAGACGCGCGCGCAGCGCCTGGCGGCGGCGGAGAACATGCGCGCGCTCGCGCTCGACGAGGAGAACATCCCGCAGCTCACGCCCGAGTTCCTGGCGCTCAAGTTCTTCCGCCAGGACGGGCTGGCCGTCACGCAGGTCGCGGAGGCCGCGGCGCTCGCCGACTACAACGTCGCCATCGCCAACCTGCACGCCGCGATGGGCACCGGGCTCGAGCGCAACCGCATCGAGCTCTCGCTCGTCGACGTGTCCCCCGGCGGCTGACCGCGCCGGCGCGCCCATGCCAACGATCCTCGAGCCATCCGCCGCCTCCCTCCGTGCCGCCGCCGAGGCGCTGCGCGGCGGGCGCCCGGTCGCGTTCCCCACCGAGACCGTCTACGGCCTCGGCGCCCTCACCTTGGATTCCGCCGGCATCGCCGAGGTCTACCGGATGAAGTGGCGCCCCGCGAACAACCCGCTGATCGCGCACGTCCTCGACGGTGCCGGCGCGCGGGCCCTGGTGGAGGACTGGTGCCCGCGCTGCGACGAGCTGGCGTCGCGGCTCTGGCCGGGCCCGCTCACCATGGTCCTGCAGCGGCGCGCCGACGTCCCTGCCGAGGCGGCGGGCGGGCGCGGGACCATCGCGGTGCGGTCGCCGAGCCATCCGGTGGCGAGGAGGCTGCTCGAGGAGCTCGGCGGCGCCGCCGTCAGCGCGCCGAGCGCCAACCGCTCCGGCCACGTCAGCCCCACCGTCGCACGGCACGTGGCGGAGGACTTCGCGACCGAGCCGGACCTGATGATCCTCGACGGCGGCAAGAGCGAGTTCGGGCTGGAGAGCACGGTCGTCGACCTGACCGGACGGCGCCCGGTGCTGCTGCGCCCGGGCACCGTCACGCTGGAGACGCTCCGCTCGATCCTGGGCGAGGTGGACGCGCCCGAGGTCCGCGAGCAGGGCGCGAGCCCGGGCACGGCCGCGCGGCACTACGCGCCGCGGACCCCGGCGCTGCGCGTGGCGATCAGCGGGATCCCCGCGGCGCTCGCGCACGAGCAGCTGCCCTGCGCGGTGCTCTGCTTCGAGCCATCGCAGGTGCCCGGCCCGCACACGGCGATCACCATGCCGCGCGACGCGCGTCTCTACGCGAGCGCGCTCTACGACGCGCTGCGATCGGCCGACAGCCTCGGCTGCGGCAAGATCCTCGTCGAGATGCCCCCGAGCAGCGACGGCCTGTGGCGCGCGGTGGTCGACCGGCTGATGCGCGCGACGGCGTGAGAAATT
>JBILFU010000095.1:0-6919 GCA_044351405.1 Phycisphaerales bacterium | reverse complement strand
AATTCGATGATCTTGCAGGGGAACTTCTCGCCCAGGAACACCGAGATGTCCTCGATGTGCCGGATGTCCACCTGGCCCGCCGGCATGAACGCCTTGTGGTGCGCGACCTCCATGTCCAGGCCGCCCTTGTTCATGCCGACGCAGCGCGCCTCGACCACCATGCCCGCGCTCAGGCTGTCCAGCTCGCCCTTGTGCGTCGCGCCGGGGCGGCTGCACACCCAGAGCTGCTCGAACGGGTCGAAGCGCTCCTCGAAGAACTCGTGGCGCTCGCCGGGCTTCGGCTCCTCCTCGAACTGCGCGGCGGGGCAGACGCCCTGGCGCTTCGGGTCGAACTCGATGAAGACCTCGCCGCCGTGGACGCGGACGATCGTGCCGGTGCGCAGCGCGCGCTCGCCCTTCACCGGCGCCGAGGCGCGCATCGCTCCCGCGGTGCCGCCCACCATGTCCTCCAGGCTCATGCCCCCGAGGGCGTCCTCGATCTCGCGCATCAGCTCGGCGTCGAGGGCCGCGCGGTCGGGGCTGCCGGCAGGCGGGGGCGGGGTGGAAGAGGACGGGTCGGTCGGGTTCATGGCGAATCGCCAAGGCTACCCGATGGCCCTTGGGGAACCGGGGGTCGACGGCGGCCGAACGGTTCCGTGTCGGACCCGGCGTCGAGACGCCGGCGGATCCCGCCGCCACGCGGGCGGTTCCGGTATTATCGCAGGGCTTTCGCCCGCAGCGGACGGCCGGTCCGTCGGGCACCGTCGAGCACCTCAGGAGCGCGCACCCGCACATGGCAAAGGCACAGGCTGCATGGGGCATCGAGGTCGGGAACGCCGCCGTCAAGGCGGTCCGGCTCGAGCGCGACGGCTCGGAGGTCCGGGTCACCGACTTCGCGGTCATCCCCCACCCCAAGGTCCTCACCACCCCCGAGCTGAACGTGGAGGAGATGCTCCGCATCTCGCTCGGGGCGTTCATGCAGCAGAAGTCCCTCGAGGGCGCGGCGGTCGTGGTGAGCGTCCCGGGCTACGACGGCCTGGCCCGGTTCGCCAAGCTTCCCCCCATCCCGAAGAAGGCCGTCCCGCAGACGGTCCTGTTCGAGGCCAACCAGCAGATCCCGTTCCCGCTCGACGAGGTCGAGTGGGACTACCACCTGTTCTCCTCGGAGGACTCCCCCGAGTACGAGGTCGGCATCTTCGCCATCCTCAAGGAGAAGGTCGCGCAGCGCCTAGGCCTCTACAAGGAGCTCTCGCTCCAGCCCAACTCCATGACCCTGGGGCCCATCGCCGTCTACAACGCGATGATGTACGACCGCGACCTGGGCGCCCCGGGCAAGCCGGTCATGGCGTTCCTGGACATCGGGACGCGCGCCACGGACCTGGTGGTCATCCAGGACGGCCGCTGCTGGATCCGCACGTTCGCCATCGGCGGCCACTCGTTCACGGAGGCCATCGCCTCCGCGTTCGGGCTGCCGTACTCCAAGGCGGAGCGCTACAAGGCCGAGGCCGCGACGCACAAGTACGCCAAGCAGCTGATGCGCGCCATGAAGCCGGTGTTCGACGACCTGCTGCAGGAGATCCAGCGCTCCCTGGGCCACCACCAGTCGCTGAACCCGGGCGCCCCCATCACGCAGGTGGTCGGGCTGGGCAGCACCTTCCGCATCCCCGGGCTGCGCAAGTTCCTGAGCGACCAGCTGCGCATCGAGATCCGGCGCCTGGAGGACTTCCAGAAGCTGAAGGTCGAGGGCGCGGGCGGCGCGGACTTCTCGGGCAGCGCGATCAACCTCTGCACCGCCGCGGGCCTGGCGCTGCAGGGTCTCGGCGTCTCGCCGATCACCATCAACCTCTCGCCGGTGGGGAACCTGCGTGAGCTGGTCTGGCGGCGCAAGGCCAAGTGGTTCGTCGCCGCGGCGCTCCTGATGTGCGCCGCCTCCGCCGCGCTCTTCTTCCGTCCGGGCGGCGCGGTCGAGCCGCAGGTCCGGGCGGCCGTCACCATGGCCAAGCGCGAGGCCGAGGAGTCGCGGAAGAAGTTCGAGGAGGCGAAGCAGGCGGCGGACCTGGGGGCGCGCGCCAACAACGTGGTCTTCATGGCCGAGGACCGCGAGGTCTGGCCGTGGCTGGTCGCGGACGCCAACGCGGCCATCGCCTCGGCGAAGGCGCAGGCGGAGCTCGTCGGCGACTTCGACGTCGCCGCGCCGCCGATCGAGTACGACGAGTGGAAGACCGTCGAGCTCTCCGACCTGCGCGGCAAGTACCGGTTCGTGGCCGGCGCGGCGCCCAAGCGCGAGATCGACGTGTCCATGCGCATCGTCGTCCCGTGCGACGAGAAGCGCGCCAAGTCGTTCGTGCAGTCGACGGTGCTCGACTGGCTCAATGCCAACGCCGACCGCAAGGAGGCCCCGTACGTCATCCTGATCCCCGAGAAGGGGATCGTGCCGCAGTTCGGCGCGCTGGCCGGCGATTCGGCGGGCGGCTCCGGGCGTGCGGCCGAGGAGTCGCGCGGCGGCTTCGGCGACGACGCGCCGGAGCCAGCCGAGACAAAGTCCATGCCGGGCGGTGCCGGCGCGGTGTCCGGACGCAACCAGGTTTCCGCGGGCTCCATGCAGCTCGGCACCGGTGCGGCGGGCATCGTCGGAAGCGGCGGCGGGGCCGGGACGGAGGCCCCGGACTTCGATGCCGCGCCCGGCGGCACGGCTACCGGCGCGCGCTCGGAGCGAAAGGTCAGCCGGGTGGCGGTGCGGTCGACCTCGGCGGACCCCGTCGACGTCGCCCGCGATGCGGCGATCCCGCCTCGGCCGAACCCGTACTCCGGACGCGCCTCGACCGCCGTGACCATCAAGTTCACGGTGCAGCTGCGCGCCCCGCAGGGCCGCGACCTCTCGGGATCCTCCGGCAAGCCTGCCGACGAGCCGACCGAGGAGACGCCGGCGGAAGGAGAGCAGCAATGAGTTCGATCGGCGAGTCGCTGCAGCAGCTCCGCTCCAAGCTCCAGTCGCTCGGCAAGCGCGGCGGGGGCGGCGCCGCCTCGGGCGGGTCCGCGTCGAAGGTCGATGCCAAGGCCATGCTGGCCTGGGCCAAGGCCAATCCGGTCATCGTGGCGTCGGTCGCCGTGATGGTCGTGGTCCCCGCCGCATCCTGGTGGTTCGCCAGCGACATCCATGCCGCCGCCGACGAGGCCGCCTCCAAGCGCGCCCAGGAGTTCGCGGCGCTCGACAAGCTCGAGAAGTCCTCGGTGGAGATCGCCCTTCCCGGCCGTGCCGCCGAGCAGCGGACGGGCGTCATCAGCGCGCGCACGGTGCGGGCCTACCAGGAGCTCGCGGAGCGCTTCCGCGGCGATGCGCTCGAGCTGCAGTCCATGGCGCTCGAGCGGAACCGTCGCTCGCGCGATGCGCTCGTGGCAGACGTCACCGTCACCCGCGCGAACAACAACACCGTCGCCGAGGCGGTGCACGGGAAGGTGATCGAGCGCGCGGACGCCACGCTGCAGCGCCTGCGCGCCGGCGGTCCCCCGGACGAGCAGTCCGTGGTCGACCAGCTGCAGCGCACGCAGGACCAGTTCGTCGCCCGCGAGCAGAAGCCCGACCGGAAGTCCCTCACCGCCGACGAGGCCGAACGCCTGTCCAAGCAGCTCCTGGAGCGGCGGCTCCAGCTCTACGCGGACGCCGCGCGGAACGTCTCCTTCTACGCGGAGCGCGATGACCTGGGGCTGCCGCTCTCCTCGGCAGAGGCGGGGAAGCAGCCCACCGAGGCGGTGCTTTTCGGATGGCAGTGGCGCCTCTGGATCGTCGAGGACTTCCTGGAGGCCGTCGCCGCCGCCAACGCGTCCGCCAAGAGCGTCCTGGATGCGCCCGTCAAGCGCATCCTCTCGATCCAGGTCCGCGAGGACGTGGTGCCCGCGGCTGCCAAGCCCGCGGCCGCGGAAGGCGAGGGCGGCGAGGCATCGGCGGCCGCGCCGGCCGGGCCCCCGCCGATCGACCCGAAGGCGCCGGTGACGTACGACTTCTCGCGCTCCTTCACGGGCCGGACGTCCAACCACGTCTACGACGTGCGCCAGCTCTCGGTTCGCATGGTGGTGTCGACCTCGCGGCTGCCCGAGGTGATGGACGCGATCGCGCGCACCAACTTTATGACCGTCCTCTCGATGGAGGTCCGGCCGGCGGACGCGTTCGCGGCCGCGGCCGAGGGATTCGTCTACGGTCCCGACGCCGTGTCCGAGGTGCGAATGACGATCGAGTCCCTCTGGATGCGGCAGTGGCTCGCCAGGCTGATGCCCCGCGAGCTGCAGGTCGCCAAGGGCTCCGACGGCCGCACCGTCGACGATCCCGCCCCGGCCGAGGAGGCCCCTGCGGCAGACGCGCCGAACTCCTGAGTTCAACTGACGGAGCACCGACATGAGCACCAAGGGCTTCAACAAGTTCGAGCAGCACGTCGAGAAGGCGGTGGTGGGGGTGGCCGTGCTCGCCCTTGCCGCCGTCGTGGCGATGCGGTTCCTGTCCGCGCCGACGGTGAAGGTCGGGCCGAAGGAGGTGGCACCGGGCGACGTCGATGCCGCGCTCGAGGCGAAGGCGCGCGGCCTGTCCTCGCAGCTCTCCGAGGCCGGCATCCAGTTCGAGTCGGGTGCGGTGGATCCGGCGTCGCCGGCCTTCCGTGCGCGGCTCGCCGCCGACTCGTCGCCGGTCGACGCCCTGGTGCCCACGTCTCCGAACTTCAACAAGCGCCTGCTCGCCGACAGCGGGGCGGCGATCGACCAGTGGTACTACGTCCCGACGCTCCCGCCCCTGCGCATGAAGGGCGTCAACGAGCACGCCGACGCGCTCACCCCGGCCTCGGCCGCGAAGGCCAAGGCGGTCTCGCCGGTGCTCGCCGCGCGGCCCGACTTCGCCACGACGGACTCGCCGAAGGACGTCGTGTGGACCACGCCGTTCGCCGTCATCGACCTCAAGGCGCTGCGGGCGGAGCTCCGGCGCGGGAACGCCGAGGCCAAGCCGCCGCTCTCGCCTATCCCGTCCATCTGGTACGAGGAGCGCGCCAATCCGCCCATCGTGGACGTGGTCTTCGAGCGCCGGAGGCAGGATGCCTCGGGCGCGTGGGGCCCGGCAGAGGTCGTGCCGGCGTTCGCCGAGCGCGCGCAGGAGCTGATGCTCCGCGACGAGGTGGCGAATCCGCCGCTCGGCTTCCGGGCCGAGGCGTTCGCCGTGCTCGGCGACGACGCGAACCAGCTCGAGATCCTCCAGGCGCCGTTCTACGAGACCGTCAACGGGGCGTTCGTCTCGCCTTCGGTGGACGAGGCAGGCGAGGACGGGAAGTCCCCGGCCGAGGACGACCGTGCCGCGGCCGCCGAGCGGCAGCGCCGCAAGCAGAAGCGCACCACGCTCGAGCGCAGGAAGCAGCGCGCGGAGTCCCTCCGCGCGGAGATTGAGCGCCTCGGGGGCATGTGGGACGAGGAGGTCGAGAAGGAGCGCGAGGAGCAGCGCAAGCGCGACGAGCGCGACCAGCGGGGGTCGGGCTCCGGCGGTGGCGGCGGCGGTGGCGGCGGAATGGGCAGCCCCGGCGGCGGCCTGGGCGGCAGCGGAGCCATGAACGGCAAGAACTCGGGCTCGTCGAAGGACGCCGACCGCGAGAGGCAGGAGCAGGACCGCAAGCGCAAGGAGAAGTCGCGCGAGCTCCGCTCGATCGAGGCGCAGATCGCCGAGCTCGAGAAGGAGCTCGGCATCGATGCACCGGCGCAGGGGGCTGCCCCGCAGGCGCGGCCTGCGCTCTCCTCGCTGGACGAGCTCCTCGTGTGGGGCCACGACCTCGAGGTCGACTTCGGCGCCACCTACCAGTACCGGTGCGTGGTCCGGATGCTCAGCCCGTTCTACGGCAAGGGCAACCAGCTCGTGAAGGAGCAGGATGACCAGGGTCTCTCGGCGCGCTGCACCCTCGACTCGGTGGCGAGCGAGTGGGGCCAGCCGGTCACCGTGTCGCCCCGCGTGCAGTTCTTCGTGACCCGCGCATCCGTCGGCGACGTCGCCGCGGCCGCCACGGCCGTCCAGTGCGAGGTCTACAAGTTCGACGGCGGCAAGTGGTGCCGTGACGAGATGGCGCTCCAGGTCGGCGACCAGATCGGGCGCAGGGAGCAAGTCGACGGTAAGGAGATCGACTTCTCCACGTCGTTCGTGGTGCTCGACGTCGTCGAGGACAAGAACGCCGACCGCGCCGCCGGCTCCGCGGGCGCGCGGCGGCCTGCCGTGGTGGTGGTGGCACCCATCGGCGGCGGCGATCCGCAGGTGCGAATCCCGCGGGACGAGGTGGACTCGCCCGCCAGGGCGCGACTCGGCGACAAGGCCTCGGTGAGCGAGGCCCCGGCCGCGCCGGCGGCGGGGAGCGCCGGCGGCAACCAGCCCGCGGCGCCGCCGACCGGTCCGCGCAGTTGATCGGCGGCTGGGCCGGCGGGCGTCCAGCGCGTTTCTTATCGGCATCCGGCCAGCGCGCGGCTTCTGCGATTTTTCGCGGTGCGGGCGCTTCACCCCCTTGACGGTGCGCATGGTTTCGCTACCATTTCCGACCCGGACCGCTTCGCGCGGTTCGGCTTCTTTGACAAGTGAAGTGTTGGTCGTAGCGCACCGGACACGCCAGCAGCCCTTGAATTTCAGGGCAGTGCAGCGACCGGGAGCGCAGATTGAATTGAACCGAGAACGATCTCGAGTATTGAGTCGCCGGCGCGCGTGAGCAGTGTGACGCGAGGCCGGAGGTCGGATCCGCAAAGTCCGGCCTGGCATGCACCGGTCCCCAGCGGGGGCCAGGTAGGCATGGCCAAGACTGAAAGGGCACATGATGGATGCCTTGGCATTGAGAGGCGATGAAGGACGCGAGAACCTGCGATAAGCCGAGAGGAGCCGGTAACTAGGCTGTGATCCTCGGATCTCCGAATGGGGCAACCCCACCGAATGGTGACTCCG
>JBILFU010000094.1:0-7017 GCA_044351405.1 Phycisphaerales bacterium | reverse complement strand
GCGCCGGAGAGGGTGCAGCGCGCCGGGAGGAACTGCGCGTAGGTAATCGGGACCGACAGCGGATCGGCGATCAGGTAGGCGGGCGCCGGCTGGTTGCAGTTGACGATGCCGATGTTGGTGCCCGCTCCGTTCGTGCCGCAGCCGAACTGCGGGGACTGGTTCTCGCCGAGCAGGTTCGCGGGCTCGCCCTCGCAGGGCACGGGGCGCTGCTCGATGAAGGCCCACTCCACGATGTCCATGTCGTTGAACTCGCGGGCGGCCTCCAGGAGCCGCTCCGGGGGCAGGTCGATGAAGGTGCAGGACTGCAGGTCGGGCTGCGCGAGGCCGCTGTGCCGCGCCGCGCGCTCCTCGAGCGTCACCAGCTTGCCCGGCTCCATCCGGAACATCGGCCGGACGGTGGCCGAGTGCTTCTTCAGCATGTCCGCCACCTGCAGGACGGCATCCGCCCTCGCGCCCCGGATGGCGGAGGAGGGGACGCTGTCCGCCCGCATGCGGAGGTCGTCGCGGAACTTGACCGCCAGGCGCCCGGTCCAGAGGCGGGTGCCGTCGGTGCCGACGGGCAGGACGATGTCCTTGGAGTTCGGCTTGCGGAGCAGGGTGCGAGCCGTCAGCTGGGGCCGGGGGTCGGAGGCGTCCGCCGCGGCGACGGACCGCGACCGCTCCGGGGAGGCAGTGGCGGCGGAGGCGGCGAACAGGGCGGTCGCGATGCCGGCGGCGAACACCGTCGTGGCGGCACGGATCAGCATGGGGTCATCTCTCCGACCGGCAGGGTCACTGCCGGACTTCGTGTAGCGCTGCATGTCCGGCCGGAGGGGGCACCCCCATCGGCCGGGTCCAAGAAGTGGATACGCAGGGTAGCCGTCCGCTGATGCAGGGGCAACCCAACGCGAGGTTCCCGGTCGCGGGAACGGGGGGTCGGGGCGTCAGTCCGCGGAACGGCTTCCGGCGCGGGCGGGACTCGGCTTCCCGAGCACCCGGTACCCGATGTCCCGGCGGAAAAAGGCTCCCGGGAACCGGATCCTCGACGCGGCGAGGGTGGCCAGGTCGCGGGCCCGGCCGAGGTCGGCAGCCAGCGCCGTGACCCCCAGCACCCTGCCGCCGGATGTCACCAACCGGCCTTCCGCGTCGCTGGCCGTTCCCGCATGGAAGACCAGGACCTCCTCGCCCGCACCGGCCGCCTGCTCGGCCTCGGCGATGCCCTCGATCGGCAGTCCGGTCTCGCAGGCGCCGGGGTAGCCCGCGCTGCACACCACGACGCAGCAGGCCGCCCGGGGATCGAAGTCGACCGCCGCGCCGTCGAGCTCGCCGCCCGCCGTCCGCCACAGGATCTCGACGAGATCTCCGCGGAGCCTCGCCATCAGCGGCTGGGTCTCGGGGTCGCCGAAACGGGTGTTGAACTCGAGCACCTTCGGCCCGCCCGGCGTGAGCATCATGCCCGCGTACAGGACGCCGCGGAAGGTGATCCCGTCGCGGTGCAGCGCGTCCACCGTGGGAACGAGCACGTCGCGGGAGATCTCCTCCATCACCGCGTCGGTCGCGAGCGGCGTCGGGCAGTAGCTCCCCATGCCGCCGGTGTTGGGGCCCGTGTCCCCCTCGCCGACCTGCTTGTGGTCCTGGCAGGGGTCGAGCACGGTGATGGTGCGACCGTCGACGAGCGCGAGCACGCTCATCTCCTGCCCGACGAGGCGTTCCTCGACGACCACCGATGCCCCCGCATCGCCGAACTCGCGCTTGCGCATGATCCGCTCGAGCGCGGCGAGCGCCTGCTCGCGGTCGTCGCAGACGACGACGCCCTTGCCGGCGCAGAGGCCGGTCGCCTTGACCACGAGCGGCATGTCGCGCGCCTCGACGAACGCGCGTGCCTGCTCGTGGCTCGTGAAGCTGCGGCCGTCGGCGGTGGGGACGTTCGCCTGGCGCATCACGGTCTTGGAGAACGCCTTGTCCCACTCGAGGCGCGCGGCATCGCGCACCGGGCCGAAGACGCGCCGCCCCGGCGCCGCCAGCTCGTCCACGATGCCTTCCGACAGCGGGCCCTCGGGGCCGACCACCACCAGGTGGACGTCGTTGCGGTCCAGCCAGGAACGGAGGAAGAACCGCTCGCGCTGCGAGAGCGGGGCGTCGCACGGCGCGCCGAGCGCGCGGATCCCGGGGTTGGCGCCCGGCTCCACCCAGAGCTTCCCGAGGCTGGGCGACTGCCGCAGCTTCCAGGCGAGCGCGTGCTCGCGGCCGCCCGTCCCGAGGAGGAGCACGTTGCAGGGATTCGGGACCGGTTCCATCGCGTTCCTCTCCTGTTCCGGGACGGCGCCTCGGCGGCGCGGAAGGGGCGAGTCTAGCGGAGTTTCTGATACCCTCCCCGCCCCATGCGAAACCTGAACGTTGCCGTGGCCGCGCTCCTTGCCGCGATCTCCGCGGGGCTGCCGGCGCGCGCCGACGACCAGCGCGTCGTCGACGCCCTCAACGCGCCGTGGAAGGCCGTGAACGAGTCGAGCAAGAGCTGGAGGCCGGTGCTCGATGCCTACGCCGCGATGACCGCGCCGCCGGCGGTCGAGGGCGGGCTCTCGGCCACCGGCATCTGGCCGGGGATGAAGGATTGGGAGGCCGTCAAGGCGTGGGCCGCGGCCAACCCCGGCATGGGCGCCGCGCTGCGCGGGGCCGAGTCGGCGGTCGCGTTCGCGTTCCCCTACGGCCGCGGCAGCGTGCCCGCCGGCTACGCGGCCAAGGGCCTCTACGTCGGGATCGGCGACGGGCTCGAGGTGGGCGCGGCGGACGTCGCGTACCTGCCCGCGCTCTCGGCGATCGACGCGTGGGTGACGGCCGAGATGTACCGCCTGGGCGGGGACGGGAAGTTCGACGAGGCCTTCGGGCTGGGCCTCTCCTCCATGCGCTTCCTGCGGCAGGTGGCCGACCAGCACCTCCTGGCCGAGAAGGCCGCGGCCATGCGGGCCCTCTGCGACATGGCCTCGGTGCAGCGCGACGTGCTGCAGACCTTCCTGGACAAGGTGCCCGCCGAGGTGGTGCGCAAGTACGCGCGCACGGCGTACGCCACGCTGCGCCCGGCGGACGCCGAGCGGCTCCGCCGCATCGCGATGCCCGAGGGCGACCGCGTGCTCGCCGAGGCGCTGATCGCGCAGGTCTTCGACCAGGCGGGCCAGCCCGACGGCGAGCGCTTCGTGCAGGCCGCATCCGCGGCGCAGTCGCGGCGCGAGCCGCTGGGCGCCTTCGGCGCGGCGCGCCGCTGGACGGAGATCGCCCGGGTGCACGGGTCGCTCGACGCCACGCGCATCCGGCTCGCCAGCATCTACGACGACTGGTGGCGCCGCTGGCGCGCGCGCTACTACGACACGCTCCTGGACAACCCGACCGTGATCAGCAGGACGAACCCCATGCGCTACGCGCTGGTCCTCGGGGTGACGTCCGACCTGGCGTCGCTCTTCCCGCTGCGGCAGTGGCTCAACGCGGAGCTCAACGGCACGGCCCTGGCGTTCGGCGTGGCCGCCTACTACCGGAGCTCCGGAGCGTGGCCGCAGGGGATCGACGCCACCTATGGCGTGTCCACCTCCAAGCGCACCGACTACGACCCGTGGGACCGCCAGCGCGGCCGCTGGCTCTACGAGCGGCTCGCGTCGCCGAAGACGATGGAGACGCCGTACGGGCAGCTGCAGGTTTCCGGCGCGGTGATCTACGCGCGCGGCGTCGACGGCCAGGACGGCCTGGCGAAGTCCGCGTCGCTCGACGGGCTGACGGGAGACTTCGTCGCGTGGCCCGCGCTGCGCGCCGTGAGCCGCGGTGCCGCCGCACAGTGACCATCCGCCCGCCCGGCGGGCAAGCGAGGAACGCATGTCTTCACCGACCACCGAGCGCGTCGTGATCATCGGAAGCGGCCCCGCCGGCTGGACCGCGGCGATCTACGCCGCGCGCGCCAACCTCCGGCCCGTCGTCTACGTGGGCGTGCCCGCGACGAACCCGGCGCCGGTGCTTCCGGGCGGGCAGCTCATGCTGACCACCGAGGTGGAGAACTACCCCGGCTTCCCCCACGGCGTCACCGGCCCCGAGATGATGGCGAAGTTCCGCGAGCAGGCGGAGCGCTTCGGGACGCGCGTCGTCGACGCGAACATCGAGCGGTGCGACTTCTCGTCGCGGCCGTTCGCGCTCACGGACTCGGACGGCAAGGTGGTTCACGCGCAGAGCGCGATCATCTCGACCGGCGCGACCGCCAACTGGCTCGGGCACCCGAACGAGATCCGCCTGGCGATGAACGGCGGCGGCGTCAGCGCCTGCGCCGTGTGCGACGGCGCGCTCCCGGCGTACCGCAACCAGCCGCTCGCGGTGGTGGGAGGCGGCGACACCGCCATGGAGGAGACGAGCTACCTCACCAAGTTCGCGAGCAAGGTCTACGTGATCCACCGCCGCGACACGCTGCGCGCGAGCAAGAGCATGCAGGACCGCGTCCTCTCGAACCCGAAGGTCGAGATGGTTTGGAACAGCGCCGTCGAGGACGTGGTCGGCGCCGACCGGCTCGAGGCGGTCGTCGTGAAGGACGTGAACACGGGCGCGACGCGCCGGCTCGACGTGAAGGGCCTCTTCATCGCGATCGGGCACTCGCCGGCGACGAGGTTCCTGAAGGGATCGGGCGTCGAGCTCGACGAGAAGGGCTACGTCGCGCTGCGGACGCGCGGCTCGGCCACGAACATCCCCGGCGTCTTCGCCGCGGGCGACGTCGCCGACCAGACCTACCGACAGGCGATCACCGCGAGCGGCATGGGCTGCCAGGCCGCGATCGACTGCGAGCGCTGGCTCGCGGAGCAGGGCGTCCACTGATGGCGGGCACGCTCGGGGCCAAGGAGCGGTGGGTGGCCACCGGCTCGGTGGTGGCCCTGGTGGCGGGCATGTTCGTCGGCGAGGTGCTGCACCGTCAGGGGGCGTCGGGCCTGGTCGGCGCGTTCTCGATGGCGGGCGACCTGATGCTGGTGCGCCCGCTGATGATGCTGGTGCTGCCGCTGATCTTCACGAGCGTGGTCGCGGGGATCACCTCGCTCGGCGACCCGTCGCGGCTCGGCCGGCTCGGGCTCGCGACGAGCGGGTACTTCCTCGGCACGATGCTCGTCGCGGCCGCGCTCGGCGCGACGCTGGTGACGGCCGTGGGGCCGGGGCTCGGGCTCGAGCCCGAGGCGGTGTCCGCGCTGAAGGCGAGCGGCATCGAGCGGTTCGAGGCGGCGCCCAGGCTGACGCAGGCCGCGGAGGCTGGCGGGCAGGGGCTCGGAGCGGCATGGCTCCAGATCGCGCGGCAGATGCTGCCGTCGAACCCGTTCGCGGCGATGGCCGAGGGCCAGCCGCTCGGGATGATCGTGTTCGCGATCGTGCTCGGCGTGGCGCTTGCCCTCTGCGGCGACGTCGGAGACCCGGCGGTGCGCGTCCTCAACGGGCTCAACGAGGCGCTCCTGCGCGCGGTCGGCTGGGTGCTCTGGATCATCCCGGTGGGCGCGTTCCTCCTGGTGGCGGCGAGCGTCGGGAGGGTGGGCCTGGTCGAGCTGCTCGGGCCGCTCGGCCTGTACATGGCGGTCGTGATCGGCGGGCTCGCGATCCACATGTTCGTGATCCTGCCGGCGCTCCAGTTCCTGCTCGGGGGCGGAAACCCGTTCCGCTTCATGTGGGCGATGCGCGAGCCGCTCGCGACCGCGTTCGCGACGGCGAGCTCGAGCGCGACGCTGCCCGTGACGATCCGCACCTGCGAGGGGGCGGGCTGCTCGCAGCGCGCGACGCGGTTCTGCGCGCCGCTGGGCGCCACGCTCAACATGGACGGCACCGCGCTCTACGAGGCGGTGGCGGTGGTGTTCCTCTTCCAGCTCTACGGGGTGCAGCTCAGCTTCGGCGAG
Source organism: Phycisphaerales bacterium (assembly GCA_044351405.1). GTDB lineage: Bacteria > Planctomycetota > Phycisphaerae > Phycisphaerales > SM1A02 > UBA966. The sequence continues at coordinate 1,144 of JBILFU010000094.1, read as the reverse complement.
CTCGCGGTGGTGGTGGCCACGGCGACGCTCGCGGCCGTGGGCGCGGCCGGCATCCCGAGCGCGGGGCTCGTCACCATGGTCATCGTGATCACGGCCGTGAACGCCTCGCTCGGCAGCGAGAAGCTCCCCGTGGGCGCGATGGGCATCGTGATCGGCGTGGACCGGCTGCTCGACATGTGCCGCACCACGGTCAACGTGTGGGGCGACATGGGCGCGGCGCGGATCATGACGCGCATCGCGCCGGACTGAAATTCGTCCCGCTCCTCCGGGGCGAATTTCCAATGGAAATTCGCCCCGGAGGAGCGGGACGAATTTTCACCGCTCGATCATCGTGACCTTCATCCCGCAGTCGGCGATCTGCTGCTCGTCGATCGGGCCGGGGGCGTCGATCATGAGGTCGCCGCCCGACTGCGTCTTCGGGAACGCGATCACGTCGCGGATGTTCTCGGTGCCGACGAGGTGCATCACCAGGCGGTCGAGGCCGAAGGCGATGCCGCCGTGCGGCGGCGCGCCGTGGCGCAGCGCGCTCAGCAGGAAGCCGAACTTGAGCTCGGCGTCCTCCTGGGTGAGGCCGATCAGCTTGAACACCTTCTCCTGCACGTCCATGCGGTGGATGCGGATGGAGCCGCCGGCGATCTCGCTGCCGTTCACGACGAGGTCGTAGCCGGCGCTGAGGCAGCCGCCGGGGTTCGACTCGAGGAGGTCGAACTGGTCGGGATTCGGGCTCGTGAACGGGTGGTGCATCGCCACCCAGCGCTTGCCCTCGTCGTCCCAGTCGAACATCGGGAAGTCGACGACCCAGAGGAACCTCCATTCCTTCTCGTCGACGAGGCCGAGGTCGCGGCCGACCTTGAGTCGCAGCTCGCCGAGCGCCTTGGTGGCGGTGTCCCAGAAGTCGGCGACGATGAGCACGCTGTCGCCGGCCTGCAGCCCGAGGCGCGCGACCAGCGCATCCTTGAACGGCTCGAGGTGCTTGGCGATGCCGGTGTCGAAGCCGTTCGCGGTGAACTTGGCGACGGCGACGCCGCCCGTCTTGAACTGCTTGACGAACTCGGTGTAGCCGTCGGTCATCTTGCGCGTGAGCTTCTCGGCGCCTCCGGGCACGCGGATCGCCTTCACGCAGCCCTGGCGGCCGGCGCGGGTC
>JBILFU010000093.1:0-7032 GCA_044351405.1 Phycisphaerales bacterium | reverse complement strand
CTCACCAAGTACGGCTTCCCCGGCGACGAGACCCCGGTGGTCCGCGGCGCGGCCTTCCCGGCCCTGTCGAACCCCGGCGACGCCAAGGCCTCGGAGTGCATCACCAAGCTGATGGAGGCGATCGACACCTACATCCCCGAGCCGCAGCGCGAGATCGACAAGCCGTTCCTCATGAGCGTCGAGGACGTCTTCAGCATCAAGGGCCGCGGCACCGTGGCCACGGGCCGCATCGAGCGCGGCGTGGTCAAGGTCGGCGACGAGGTGGAGCTGGTCGGCCTGCGCCCGAGCCAGAAGACCACCATCACCGGCGTCGAGATGTTCCAGAAGACCCTCGACCAGGGCATCGCCGGCGACAACGTCGGCTGCCTGATGCGCGGCGTCGAGAAGGACGACATCGAGCGCGGCCAGGTGCTGTGCAAGCCCGGCTCGATCAAGCCCCACACGAAGTTCGAGTCGCAGGTGTACGTCCTCACCAAGGAGGAGGGCGGCCGCCACACCCCGTTCTTCAAGGGCTACAAGCCGCAGTTCTACTTCCGCACGACCGACATCACCGGCCAGATCTCGGAGCTCAAGGGCGCCGAGATGTGCATGCCGGGCGACAACATCACCATGGTCGTCGACCTCGGTGACAAGGGCGTCGCGATGGAGGAGGGCGTCCGCTTCGCCGTGCGCGAGGGCGGCCGCACCGTCGGCTCGGGCGTCGTGACGAAGATCCTGGCCTGATGAACCCGCGTCCCGGGCCCGCCGCGCGCAAGCCGCGCGGCGGGCCCCGGGAACGCGATGAACCGAGGTACGAACGATGGCAAAGCGCGCTCTCGACCGCGAATACGTGTGGCTCCAGTGCACGGAGACCGGCGACCTGAACTACCGGACCGAGATCCGGGTGAAGGGCGGCATCTCCGACAAGGTGAAGGAGGGCTTCATGAAGTACAGCCCCCGTCTCCGCAAGCACACGCTGCACAAGATCAAGCGCAAGTGACCGGCGTCGCGCGCCGCGGCCGCCAAGCCGTGCCGCGCGCCGTGCGGGACATACGCCAGTAGCTCAATTGGCAGAGCAGCGGATTCCAAATCCGCAGGTTGAGTGTTCGATTCACTCCTGGCGTGTTCGAACGGAAGGAAGCACCGAGCAATGGCAAGCGAGGCCATCTACAAGAACGGACAGGGCTACTGGACGCGGATGGTCTCGGCCGCCGCGTTCGGGCTGCTGCTGGCGTACGGCACCTTCTGGATCTGGTCCAAGGCCGGCGCCGGCGCGTCCATGGGCCAGAAGTACGTCGCGGGCGCGATCGCGCTCGCGTTCCTGGGCGGCCTGGGCGGACTGGCGTTCTGGCTGCTGGGGCGCAACCCGCGCAGCGTGGACTTCCTGGTGGCCACGGAAGCCGAGATGAAGAAGGTGAACTGGTCGACCCGCCGCGAGGTGATGGGCTCGACCGGCGTGGTGATCACCACCATGCTCGCCATCGCCGTCTTCTGCTTCGTCTGCGACCGCGCGTTCGCGCTGGGGTTCATGCAGATCGGCGTGCTGGACGGCAGCGTGATGGAGACCGAATGACGCGCCTCGCGCGCAGGGGACGACCACGATGGACCTGACCAACGAAACCAACGACCACGAAGTCACCGAGGGCGCCGCCACCCGCACCGACGGCGGCAAGACGCTCGCCCGCGGGCGGGATGCCCTGGCCAAGATCGCCGGCCCCCGCCTGAGCGACTTCGGCGTGGAGACCGGCAAGGCGCTGGAGCCGACCCGCCGCGGCAAGAAGGCGGCCGAGCCCGTGCCCGCCGCGGCCGGCGCCGCGCCGCAGGACGAGTCGGAGCTCCCGATGTTCCGGCCCGGCTTCAACTGGTTCGTGCTGCGCGTGGCCTCCAACAAGGAGGACTCGGTCCGCAGCACGCTGCTGCGCAAGGTGCAGATCGAGGGCCTGGAGCAGGCGGTCGGCCGCATCATGGTGCCGACCGAGAAGACCAAGACCCTCAAGGCCGGCAAGCAGAAGATCACCGAGACCAAGCTCTACCCGGGCTACGTCTTCGTCGAGATGCGCCTGGAGGCGGACGGCCGCATCCCGCAGGACGTGTTCTTCCTGATCAAGGAGACCACGGGCGTCGGCGACTTCGTCGGCACCGCCGGCCGTCCCACCCCGATGGGCCCGGCCGAGGTCGAGAAGATGCTGTTCGACAGCCGCCCCGCGGAGCAGACCCCTCAGGTCAAGATGGACTTCGCCGCGGGCGACCCCGTCACGATCAAGGAAGGCCCGTTCCAGAACTACGAGGGCACGGTGGACAGCACCATCCCCGACAAGGGAATCGTCCGCGTGCTCGTCACGATCTTCGGGCGCCAGGTGCCCGTGGACGTGGAGTACTGGCAGGTCGCGAAGGCCGGGTCCTGACGCGGCTAGACTGCCGCGCATGCACCTCGTTTCGGACACCGTTTCCACGGATCGGATCGGCACCTCCCGCAACCCGATGGCGCGCGTCGCGCGGTGCGCCGGGCCGTGCACGGCGTTCGCGTCGCTCTCGCTGGCCGCGTGCGTGCTGGCCGCCGGCTGCTCCGCGCCGCGCACCTGGCCGTCGGTGACCGGCGAGTCGGGGCTTTCCTCGGACGCGCCGCCGCTCCCGCAGGTGGTGATCTCGGCGCTGAAGTACGCGCACGCGCAGATCGCGAAGGACGCTCCGCTCGTCTACAACCTGCCCGAGCAGATCAACGAGCCGGCGTTCGCGACCTTCGAGCGCGGACTGGCGCCCGGCAAGCCGATGTGCCCCGGCGACACCAACGTGTGGACCGTCCGCAGCGCGCGGATCGACGGCAGCAAGGCGCAGGTCGACGTGGAGTACCCGTCGCGCGACGGCTTCTACCAGACCGTGACCGTGCACCTGCAGGGCGCGTCCGGCGGGTTCGACTACAAGCCCGCGTACCTGCAGTACTGGAAGGTGCCGGTGAAGGAGCCCGCGTGCCAGCAGCCGCTCTCGGTGGTGGCGCGCACCTGCGGCGCGGCCGCCGCGGACGAGCTGCGCGCGCGCCGCGCGGCCGCGGCGCCGAAGCCCGCCGCGGAGCGGCCCGTGCCGCCCGCCGCCGCCCCCGTCTCGGGGGGCGAGGAGCCCTCGAAGTGACCGCGGCCGGTCTCGCGGCGGTTCGCGAGATCGCGGGGGACATCAAGCTCTCCCACTCGGTGTTCGCGCTGCCCTTCGCGCTGCTCGGGGCGTTCCTTGCGCTGCCCGCGGGCCGCATCGACTGGGGCCGCATGGCGGTCGCCGCCGCGCTGGTGGTGGCGTGCATGGTCGCCGCGCGGACGGCCGCGATGGTGGCGAACCGGCTGCTCGACCGCGAGATCGATGCCCGCAACCCGCGCACCGCGGGCCGCGCGCTGCCGGCGGGGCGGCTGCGGCCGCGGCAGGCGGTTGCGGCGCTCGCGCTCTCGGGCGCGGCATTCGTGGGGCTGAGCGCGCTCTTCCTGGTGCTCCAGTCGAATCCGTGGCCGCTGCTCCTGGCGGTGCCCGTGCTGGCGTGGATCTGCGCCTACGGGCTGCTGAAGCGCTTCACGATGATGTGCCACGTGTGGCTCGGTGCGAGCCTGGCGATGAGCCCCGTGGCGGCGGCGCTCGCGGTGCGGCCCGAGTCGCTGGGCGCGCCCGTGCCGTGGCTCCTCGCGGCGGCGGTGATGCTGTGGGTGGCCGGCTTCGACGTCCTGTACGCGATGCAGGACGTGGAGGTGGACGTGCGCGACGGGCTGCACAGCATGCCCTCGCGGCTCGGGCGCGACGGCGCGGCGTGGGCGTCGCGGGCGATGCACGCCGCGTGCATCGGGCTGCTGGCGGCGTTCTGGCGCTCCGAGCCGGCGCTCGGGCCGTGGTTCGGCGCGGCGGTGGCGGTGGCCGGCGCGGTGGTGGCGATGGAGCACGTGGTGCTGGCGGTGCAGGGGCCCGCGGGCTTCGCGCGCCACTTCACGCTGCTGAACGGGTTCGTGTCGCTCCTCCTGGGCGGCGTGGGCGTCGCGGCGCTGGTATCGAGCCATGGGTGAGCGCGGTGTCCAGGCCAGGGCGCGGCGTCCGGCACGCATCCGGCCGGCGGCGGACCTGGGGGAATCGCTCCGCGATGCGCTCCTCGAGGAGATCGACGCAGGCCTGCGGGAGTGCGACGGGCTGGCCAGCTGGGAGCAGCCCGTGCGGCGGCGCGCGGTGCACGAGCTGCGGCGCGCGCTGAAGCGGTTCCGTTCGGGCGCGAGCCTGTGCAAGGGCGCGGTGGACGCGATCGAGGTGCGCGCCGTGCAGGAGGAGGTGCGAGCCACCGCGGAGCGGCTCTCCGCCACGCGCGACCGCGACGTGCTCATCGAGACCATCTCCGGCGTGTGCGAGGTCTTCCCCGCGACCGCGCGCCGCAGCGTCGGCGCGATCGCGACCGCGATCCTGGCGCCGGACAAGGCGACGACCGCCAGCGCGGACTGGCACCAGGCCGCCGCGATCATCCGCGGGCAGCTGGAGGCGATGCGCGGCCGCATGATGACCGTGGACCTTCGCGCCGTGGGGCCCGACTCCGTGGCCGAGGCGGTGGCCCGGCGCTGGCGGCGCGCCCGGCGCGGCGCGGCGGTGCCCTGGAACGCGGAGCACCTGGAGGAGCTGCACGAGGTCCGCAAGGAGTGCCAGCGCCTGTCGCTCCAGTTCGTGCTGCTGTCGCGGCTCGGCTCGCGGCGGCGGATGGAGCGGCTCTCCGCGCAGCTGGGGGACGTGGTCTCCCGGATCGGGGAGGACCGCGACCTCGGGCTGCTGGAGGCGCTGCTCGTCGAACGGCGGGGCGAGTTCCCCGACCCGCGGCAGGTGGACGAGATGCTCCGGGAGGTCCGGGAGCGGCGCGAGCGGCTGCTGCGGTCGGCGCGCAAGCGCGCGCGGAAGGTGCTGGCGGCGAAGTCGCGGGACATCCGGCGGCTGGTGGCGACCGGAAAATAACCCCGGCCCCATTTTCCGCCGTACCCTGTCCGCCCCATGAGCGGCAACCAGAAGCAGCAGACGGCCATCACCCCCACCCGCGAGGAGAACTACGCCGAGTGGTACCAGCAGGTGGTCCGCGCGGGCGACCTCGCCGAGAACAGCCCGGTGCGCGGCTGCATGGTGATCAAGCCCTGGGGCTACGCGCTCTGGGAGAACGTGCAGCGCGTGCTCGACGGCATGTTCAAGGCCACCGGGCACCGCAACGCGTACTTCCCGCTCTTCATCCCGCTGAGCTTCCTGGAGAAGGAGGCGGCGCACGTCGACGGCTTCGCCAAGGAGTGCGCGGTCGTCACCCACCACCGCCTGAAGGCGGGCCCCGACGGCAAGCTGATCCCGGACGGCGAGCTGGAGGAGCCGCTCATCGTCCGCCCGACCAGCGAGACCATCATCGGCGCCACCTTCGCCAAGTGGGTGCAGAGCTACCGCGACCTGCCGCTCCTCATCAACCAGTGGGCGAACGTCGTGCGCTGGGAGATGCGAACGCGCCTCTTCCTGCGCACCGCCGAGTTCCTCTGGCAGGAAGGGCACACCGCCCACGCCACCAAGGAGGAGGCCGTCGACGAGACGATGAAGATGCTCCGCGTCTACGCCGACTTCGCCGAGAACTGGATGGCGATGCCCGTCGTCCAGGGCCGAAAGACGGACGCGGAGCGCTTCCCCGGCGCGGTGGACACCTACTGCATCGAGGCGATGATGCAGGACCGCAAGGCGCTTCAGGCCGGCACCAGCCACTTCCTGGGCCAGAACTTCGCGAAGGCGAGCGAGATCCAGTTCCTGGACGCCGACGGCCAGCAGAAGTTCGCGTGGACCACCAGCTGGGGCGTGAGCACGCGCCTGATCGGCGCGATGATCATGACGCACTCCGACGACGACGGCCTCATGGTGCCGCCGCGCCTCGCCCCGACGCACGTGGTGATCCTGCCGGTGATGCACAAGCCCGAGACCGCGCAGCAGGTGCTCGACTTCTGCCGCAAGCTCGCCGCCGACCTGCGCGCGCAGCAGTTCGCGGGCCGGCCGATCGAGGTCGAGGTCGACGCGCGCGACCTCCGCGGCGGCGACAAGATGTGGCAGTGGGTGAAGAAGGGCGTGCCCGTCCGCATCGAGGTGGGCCCGCGCGACATCGAGCAGGGCGCGGTCTTCATGGCACGCCGCGACCGCACGCCGAAGGACAAGCAGTCCGTCCCGCGCGACGAGTTCGTCCGCGGCGCCGCCGCGCTCCTCCAGGAGATCCAGGACGGGATGTTCGCGCGCGCGGCCGCGTTCCGCGAGCAGCACACCCGCCGGATCGACACCAAGGCCGAGTTCGAGGCGTTCTTCACGCCGAAGCGCGCCGGCGACGAGCACCAGCCCCCCGAGATCCACGGCGGCTTCGCGCTGGCCCACTTCTGCGGCGACGCGGCGGTCGAGGCGGACGTGAAGGACCGGCTGGGGGTCACCATCCGCTGCATCCCGCTGGATGCGCCGGAGGAGGCCGGGACCTGCGTCATCACGGGTCGCCCCAGTTCCCGGCGGGTCGTGTGGGGGAAGTCGTACTGAAGCCGGCAGAACTCGCGATTCTGTGTCCAATAACCAGAAGCGGTTCGATGATCGGTCGAGTTCCTTGCACTTGCCGGGAACGGTGACAGTCTGCAGGTAAGCGCGGCGGTCCCGCCGCAGTCTTGGTTCGGTCAGATTGGGAGGGAAGGGAAATGAAGGTCATCGCTTCTTGCGTTGTGTCCGTGCTCGCGGTCTCGTCCGCGCAGGCCGGTCTCGTCAATCCGCTGATCCAGCCGTGGGCAGGGGGCCCCAACTCGCAGTTCGCGCAGTGGGATTCCTTCACGAGCGCGTTCGGCGGCCTCAACCTTCCCGACGCTCCCGGCTCCGCGGCGTTCTCGCTGATGAACTTCTCGCCGGACGCGATCATCACGGGCTCGGGCAACATCTACGGCTCCAACTCGCCGCTCTACGTGATGGTCATGGGCAGCTCGCTTGCCGGCCAGACGCCGCTGCAGGTGGTCGCCAACATCGCGACGGCCGGCAACTTCATCCCGGACGGCGGCGTCCGCCTGGTGTTCT
>JBILFU010000092.1:0-7077 GCA_044351405.1 Phycisphaerales bacterium | reverse complement strand
TCCGCGTCGAGCTGTGCGGCGCCGGCGCCGCGGAACTGGGGCCTGCGCTCCGGGCGGCGGCCGTGGATGCGGTTGCGGCGCTCCTTCCCGTGGCCGCGCCGGCCCCGGCGGCCCGTGCGGGACCGACGGGTCGCCCGCGGCTGATCGCCGTCGCGGGCGCCACCGGCGTCGGCAAGACCACCACCGTCGCCAAGCTGGCCGCGGAACTGCGCATGGCCCGCGGCATGCGCGTCGGCCTGGTCGCGGCGGATGCCTTCCGCGTCGGCGCGTTCGAGCAGCTGCGGACCTATGCGCGGATCATCGACGCTCCGGTGCGTGCGGCGGATTCGCCCGCCTCCGCGCGCGACGCGGTGGCGGCGATGGCGGACTGCGACGTGCTGCTCGTCGACACCCCGGGCCGTGCGCCGCGCGACGCGGCCCGGATCGCCGAGGTCGCCGCGATCCTCGCCGCGGTGCGTCCCGACGAGACGCACCTGGTGGTGTCGGGCGCCGCGTCTGCCGGGGGGCAGCTCGAGGCGGCGCGCGCCTTCGGCGCGGTGTCGCCGACGCGCATCGTGCTGTCCAAGCTCGACGAGGCCGGCTCGCCGGGATCGCTCGTCGCCGCCGTGCGCGCGAGCGGCGTCTCCGCGAGCTGGTTCACCACCGGGCAGGAGGTGCCGGACGACATCGAGCCCGCCGACGCTCGCGCGTTCGCGGCGCGCCTGGTGGATGACGCGGGCGACGGCGCCGCCGACGGCACGGGGGACCGGGAATGATCGACGCGCAGGCGGACAGGCTCCGTGCGCGGGCGGCGGCGGCCGGCATCGGGCCGACGCGCGCCGATGCCGCGCGGACGGCGGCGCGCGTCCCGGACCCGGCGTCGGTCCTCCCCGGCTCGCTCGCGCGCACGGTCGCAGTCGCGAGCGGGAAGGGCGGCGTGGGGAAGAGCACGCTCGCGCTCGGCATCGCGATGGCCGCCGCGGAGCGGGGCGTTCGGACGGCGATCGTCGACGCGGACCTCGGACTGGCGAACCTCGACCTGCTCGCCGGCGTCCGCCCGGCGCGCACGGCCGCGGACTGGATGGCCGGGCGCGCGCGGCTCTCCGAGTGCTTCGTGACGCTCGCGCCGCGCCTGTGGCTGCTGCCCGGGGCGTCCGGCGTCGCGCGGATGGCAGACCTCTCGCCCGCGCAGCGCGCCCGTTTCCTGGAGGGGATCGCGCGCGTGTCGGCGCACGTGCAGCTGGTCGTCCTCGACCTCGGCGCAGGCATCGCGCCGGGCACGCTCGACGTCGCCGCCGCCGCGGACCGCCTGCTCCTCGTCGCGACGCCGGAGCCGACCGCGCTCACCGATGCGTATGCGTTCGCGAAGGCCTGCGCCCTGGCGGGCCGGCGCGGCGGCTGGTCGTGCGTCACGTCGATGTCGCGCGATGCCGAGGACGGCCGGGCCGCCGCGGGCCGGCTGCAGTCCGCGGCGCGGGCGCACCTCGGCATCGAGGTCGAGTCGCTCGGCTTCGTCCGCGACGACGAGGCCGTGCGCGATGCCGTGCGCGCGCGTCGGCCGCTCCTGGCCCTTCGTCCCCGAAGCGCCGCGGCGGCGGACATCCGCCGGGTGGAGGCGCGCATCGCGGGCGTCGCGGACGGAGCGGGCACGGGCAACTTCGTCGGCAACCTCGCGGCCAGGCTGGGAATGCGCATGGTCCGCCCCGCGGCGGCAGCGGCCGTTGCCGTCGCTGCCCTCGGCGGCACGGTGACCCGATAAAAAATCTGGAAATCCGGTGACAATGTCCCTTGCGAGGCCACAGGGGAGCCTGTTATATTGGCCACGCCGCGGCGACCGTCATGGATCGATGGCGCAGCGGCACCCGCGACATGGATGTTGCGGGCGACATCGGGGTCGTGTGCCGCACGGGCGGGGCGACTCCTTCATCCGTGGTCCGGCCTGCGGGGATCCGCCGGTCGGACGACAGTGTGCATTCCCTGCACTCTCTTCCCGAAGGTCAAGGAGCGACCGATGCCGAAGAGCCAGGTTCGGGCCGCGTCACGCACGACGCAGTCCCGGACGACCAAGCGTGTTTCCCAGGCCACCTCGGTGGCCAAGCGTCCCAAGCCGAACCCCGCGGCGAAGAAGCCGGCCCGTCCGGCGCCGGGAGGTCGCGTCGCGTCGTCGGCGGTCGCCGTGCGCCGGCCGGCGGCCCGCGTGCCGGTATCCGTGCCGTCCGCGCGCCGCCCGATGCCGTCGCGCGTCATCGAGGTATCCGCGCCCGTGGCGCCGTCCGCGCCCGACGCGCTCTGGACCGCCTACGCGGCCGCGAAGACGCGCCGCGACGATGCGCGCGTCGAGGACCTCCGCAACCGCCTGATCGAGCGCTACCACGAGGTGGTCCGCTTCACCGCGGAGCGCATGCACACGCGCCTTCCCAACGAGGTCGACGTCAACGACCTGATGAGCGCCGGCCTCTTCGGCCTGATGGACGCGATCGACGCGTTCGACCCGGCCCGCGGCGTCAAGTTCGAGACCTACTGCGCCCCGCGCATCCGCGGCGCCATCTTCGACGAGCTGCGCGCCATGGACTGGGTGCCGCGCCTCGTCCGCAGCCGCACCGCCAAGGTCGAGAAGGTGCGCAAGGAGTTCGAGCTCACCCACGGCCGCAAGCCGACCGACGAGGAGGTCTCGCGGCGCATGAACGTGTCCGGCGCCGAGTACGACAAGCTGCAGAAGGACTCTCGGCCCGTCGGCATCGTGAGCCTCGACCGCAAGGCCTTCGAGAGCGACTCAAGCCGCGAGGTCCGCGAGGTGGACGTCATCGAGGACTTCCGCCAGCCGAACCCGGTCGACATCGTCCAGCGCGGCGACCTGCAGACGCTGATCACCAAGGGCCTCTCCCGCGCCGAGCGGCTGATCGTCATCCTCTACTACTACGAGGAGATGACCATGAAGGAGATCGGGCTCACGCTCGACCTCTCCGAGAGCCGCGTCAGCCAGATGCACTCGAGCATCCTCGCGCGCCTCAAGGCGCAGATGCAGCACCGCCTGAAGGAGTTCTGAGCCACTGCCGGAGGGTCCATTCCCCGTGCCGGTCGCGCCCCGCGGACTCCCGCGGGGCGCGGTCGTTCCATACGCGCCCGGAGCCGACAGCGGATCGGCGGTGGCCTCACCAAGCGAGTTGTCGCGCCGAGCCGGTTGCCCCCCGGCCCCCGCGCACCAAGCCCCCCGAGGCAAGACTTGTCCGAGCGACTGAGGCCACCGCCGGTCCGCCGAGGCGCCCAGGGCTCGGCACGCCCGACGCCGAATCGCCCGCGTACCCCGGTCCCCGAGAACTCAGCCGACCGTGCCGACCGGACGATCCACCAGGATCTTCGCCGAGGTCTTCGCCATGACCTCGTCGACGCTCACCCCCGGAGCCGTCTCGATCAGCCGGAACAGCCCGGACTCACGGTCCATCTCGAACACCGCGAGGTCCGTGATCAGCATGTGCACGCACCGGCGCCCGGTGAGGGGCAGGGTGCACTCGGGGATGAACTTGCTCTCGCCCTTCTTGTTGCAGTGCTCCATCACGACGACGACGCGCCGCACGCCGGCCACCAGGTCCATCGCGCCGCCCATCCCCTTCACGAGCTTGCCCGGGATCATCCAGTTGGCGAGGTCGCCGTGCTGGCTCACCTCCATGGCGCCGAGGATCGCCAGGTCGATGTGGCCGCCCCGGATCATGGCGAAGCTGTCGGCGCTGGAGAAGAAGCTGGCGCCCCTCACGGCGGTGACGGTCTGCTTGCCGGCGTTGATGAGGTCCGCGTCCACCTCGGACTCCCGGGGAAACGGCCCCATGCCGAGCAGCCCGTTCTCCGACTGGAGCCACACGGTCATCCCGGCCGGCACGTAGTTGGCCACGAGCGTCGGGATGCCGATCCCGAGGTTCACGTAGAACCCGTCGCGGAGTTCCTTGGCGGCGCGCTGGGCGAGCTGGTTGCGGTCGAGCGGCATGGGTGCTCCTGTGGGACGGCGGTCGGGCTCAGCCGAAGACGATGCCCTGCGCGAGGGGCAGGTCCTTGGACCAGTTGACGGTGCAGGTCTGGCGGCGCATGTACTGCTTCCAGCTGTCGCTGCCCGACTCGCGGCCGCCGCCGGTGTCCTTCTCGCCGCCGAACGCGCCGCCGATCTCGGCGCCGCTGGTGCCGATGTTGACGTTGGCGATTCCGCAGTCGCTTCCCTCGTGGCTGAGGAAGCGCTCGGCCGCACGCATGCTGTCCGTGAAGATCGCGCTGGAGAGGCCCTGGTCGACGCCGTTGTTGACGGCGATCGCCTGCTCGACGGAGTCGACCGGGATCACGTAGAGGATCGGCGCGAACGTCTCCTCGCGGCAGATCGCGGGCATCTTCCCCTTGGGCACGGCGATGAGCGTCGGCTCCACGAAGTTGCCCGCCTTCCCCCTGAAGCGGTCGATGCCCCGGCGGCCGCCGGCGAGCACCTTGCAGCCGTCGCGCTCGGCGTGCTCGATCGCCGCGCGCATGCCCTCGACGGCGCGCGAGTTGATGAGCGGGCCCATGAGCGTGCCCTTGCGCATCGGGTCGCCGATGGGGACGGACCGGTACGCCTTCACCAGGCGGGCCGTGAGCGGCTTGACGATGCTTCGGTGGACCAGCAGGCGGCGCGTCGTGGTGCAGCGCTGGCCGGCCGTGCCGACCGCGCCGAAGAGCACCGCGCGCACCACGAGGTCCATGTCAGAGTCGGGCATGACGATGATCGCGTTGTTGCCGCCGAGCTCGAGCAGCGTGCGGCCGAGGCGCCTGCCGACGACCTCCGCGACGCGGCGGCCCATGCGCGTGCTGCCGGTGGCGCTGATCAGCGGCAGCCGGCGGTCGGCGAGCATGGTCTCGCCCACCTCGGCGTCGCTGCCGATCACCAGGCCGAAGACGTCCTCGGCCTTGCCCCTCGACGGCTTGAAGACGTCCTGCTCGCGCATCACGTCCTGCGCAACCCTGTTCATGGCGATCGCCGTGAGCGGGGTCACGAGCGACGGCTTCCACACCATGGTGTCGCCGCAGACGGCGGCGAGCATCGCGTTCCACGCCCAGACGGCCGCGGGGAAGTTGAAGGCGGTGATGATGCCGATCGTCCCGAGCGGGTGCCACTGCTCGTACATGCGGTGGCGGGTGCGCTCCGAGTGCATCGAGAGGCCGTAGAGCTGGCGCGAGAGGCCGACCGCGAAGTCCGCGATGTCGACGCACTCCTGCACCTCCCCGAGGCCCTCGGGATAGATCTTCCCCATCTCGCGCGTGACGAGCTCGCCGAGCTCCGCCTTGCGAGCGCGGAATGCCTCGCCCATCAGGCGGACGATCTCGCCGCGCTTCGGCGCGGGGAGCATGGCCCATTCGTGCTGGACGGCCTGGGCGGCCTTCACGGCGCGGTCGTAGTCGCGCGCGGTGTCGAGCCGGATGGTCGCGAGCACCTTGCCGGAGGCGGGGTCGAGGCTGTCGACCGCCTTGCCTTCGGCGAGGAGGGTGGCGGTCTTCGTGCTGCGGGAGAGGATGCGCGCGTCGCGGGCGACGCCGAGCGCCTTCAGGAGGTCCGTGGCCATGGGCGGGGCAGGATACGGGCCGGAAAGCGCGCACGGCGCAGGCCGGGGGGCGCTGCGCCGTGCGGATGCGTGCCGTGCGGGCCTGGTCGTCCGGTCACTTGGCGGCAGGTGCCGCGGGCGCTGCCGGCGCCGTCGGCGCGGCCGGGGCGGGCGTCGCCGGGGCCGCGGACCGCGCCTCGCCGACCATGCGTGCCGCTTCCTCCGCCGGAATCTCCGACGCCTTCGCCAGGACGAGCGGCTCGGTGGGGACGTCGGTGAACGGGCGCCGCATGCCGGACTGGTCGGTGACCTGCTGCGACGAGGTGCGCACGGCCCCCATCGCGTCGAGCACGTCCATGCCCACGACGATCTTCCCGAAGACCGCGTAGCCGGGGCCGTTCGCGCCGTCGAGCGCGGCGTTGTCCTTGAGGTTCAGGAAGAACTGGCTGGTGGCGCTGTCCGGGCTCGGCAGGCGCGCCATCGAGATGGTGCCCTTGGCGTTCTTCAGGCCGTTGGTCCACTCGTTCTTGATCGGGAGACGGGTCTGCTTCTGCGCCATCTGGCCGTCGAAGCCGCCGCCCTGCACCACGAAGTTCGGGACCACGCGGTGGAAGACGGTGCCGTCGTAGAAGCCGCCCTTCACGTACTCCATGAAGTTGGCGACGCTGATGGGCGCCTTGGCGGGGTCGAGCTCGAGGAGAATCTTGCCCTTGGAGGTGTCGAAGAGGACGAACACCGGGCCGGACGCCGAAGGCGCGGGCGCGGCGGCGGGCGCCGGCGCAGCCGCGGGCGGGGTCCCGTCCTGGGCGGGCGCGGCCGATGCGGCAACGAGCGAGGCGGCGAGGAAGAACGCGATCTTTGGGGCGGTCATCATGTGGGGAGGATCTCCGGGCGGCGGATCATAGTTCCGTCCCGCGCTCCCGCGGTGCCCACGGCGCGGCATGCATACGATGTCCCTCCCATGCGCGCCGCGCTCCGACCCGTCCTCGACCTGTTCAGCAGCGTCCGGTTCGGGATCGTGATCCTCGCGCTCCTCTTCGTCTACATGTCGGTCGGCTCGGCGGGCATCCTCTACCCGGTGCACCCGAACCTGTTCCACCCGGACGCCTGGGTGCACGCCCAGGTGCGCCAGTGGCGACCCTTCGAGATGACGGAATTCGAGTGGTTCCACTGGTGGCCCTTCGACCTGCTCATGGCGCTGCTGGCGGCGAACCTCGCGGTGACCACGGTGCGCCGCATCCCGCTGCGGACGGTGAACCTGGGCGTGTGGATGATCCACTCGGGGATCATCGTGCTGGTCGTCGGCAGCGTCATCTACTTCGGCACCAAGGTCGAGGGCGAGGCGCCGGTGCTGCGCAGGACGGTCACCGTCACCGTGGCCCCGCGCGACGGCGCGCCCGGCCCCGCGGCCTCCGCCTCGATGGCGGCCGTCCCGGGCAACCGCATGACCGTGGGCGAGGGCGCGGACCGCTACGACGTCGAGGTGCAGTCGATCGATCCCGACTGGGAACTGCTCTCGGGCGACGACGCGGGCCGCAAGGCCTAC
>JBILFU010000091.1:0-7114 GCA_044351405.1 Phycisphaerales bacterium | reverse complement strand
GATCCGCGCCGATCGCGGCCATTCCGCGCGATTCTCGGCCACTTTCCGGGCTTCATCGGGGCGGCGAAAATGCCGATAGAGGATCTATCCCGATGTTCGTGATCCGACAGGCCCTGCCGGACGACGTGCCCACGCTCCTGAAGCTGGCGCGGATGGTCCACTTCATCAACCTCCCGGCCGACCAGGACATCATCGCGGCGAAGGTCGCGCGCAGCGCACGCAGCTTCGCGGGCGAGCGCATCGACGAGTCCGAGCGCCAGTACATGTTCGTCCTCGAGGACACCGCCTCGGGCGGCGTGATCGGTACCAGCTCGCTCATCTGCCGGATGGGCTCGCCGGCCGCGCCGCAGGTGTTCCTCCAGGTGCGCCGCCGCGAGCACTTCAGCCGCGACCTCAACACGGGCGCCGTCCACACGACCATCCAGGTGCAGACCGACGGCAGCGGTCCGAGCGAGCTCGGCGGCCTGATCCTGGCCCCCGGCTACCGCGGACACCGCGAGAAGCTCGGCTCCCTGCTCTCGCTGGTCCGCTTCCACTTCCTCGCGATGCATCGCGCGCACTTCCAGCAGCGGATCATCGCCGAGCTGATGGGGCCCCTCACTCCCGACAGCAACACGCTCTTCTGGGAGTTCTTCGGGCGCCGCTTCATCAACCTGAGCTACTCCGAGGCGGACGCCTTCTGCCAGCACAGCAAGGAGTTCATGCTGAGCCTGCTGCCGAAGGAGGAGATCTACCTGAGCACGCTGCCCGCCGAGGCGCGCAACCTCGTCGGCAAGGTCGGCAACGACACCGCGCCCGCGAAGGCGATGCTCGAGAAGCAGGGCTTCCGCTACCACGACCGCTGTGACCCGTTCGACGGCGGGCCGTACCTCGAGGCCCAGGTCGACGAGATCCCGCTCGTGCGCGAGACGCGGCGCGTCGTGCTGGCGGCCGGCGAGTCGGGCACCGGCGGCACGGGATTCGTGAGCTGCGCGGCCGATACGAAGCTCGGCTTCCGCGCGGTCCGCAGTCCGTACGCGCTCGAGGGCGGGAGGATCCTGCTGCCGGCGTCGGCGGCCGCCGCGATCGGCGCCCGCGAGGGGAGCGCGGTCGGGCTCACCGTCATCGGTGCGGGCGCGTGAGCGCCGCGGAGGACATCGTCTCGTTCGACCCCGCGCGGCCGTCGGCCGAGGTCGGTCGCGCGCGCGCCGAGCCGGGGGCGGTCGACTCCGCGGTCGCCGCGGCACGGCACGCGTCCGGGCCGTGGGCCGCGCTGCCGGAGGCCGCCCGCGCCGAGCACCTGCGCGCGTGGGCCGCGACGACCCGGCGGCATGCGGAGCGGATCGCCGCGCTGATCACCCGCGAGATGGGGAAGACGCTCGCGGAGTCGCGCCAGGAGGCGGCGCTCCTCGCGGACAAGGTCGACGTCACGCTCGAGGAGCGCGTGCGATCGCGGATCGCGCCGTACGACGTTCCGGGCGGCGGCACGCGGACCAACCGCTGCACGTACCGCCCGTTCGGCGCGATGGCGGTGATCGGGCCCTTCAACTTCCCGGCGCACCTTCCGAACGGTCACTGGGTGCCGGCGCTGCTCGCGGGCAACACCGTGGTCTTCAAGCCGAGCGAGCGCACCCCCGCGGTCGGTGCGCTGATGGCCGAATTGATGGCCGAGTGCGGCATGCCCGCCGGCGTGTTCGGCCTGGTGCAGGGGCGCGGCGACGCCGCGGCCGCGCTCGTCGCGCACGAGGGCATCGACGGCATCCTCTTCACGGGCAGCTGGCCGGTCGGCCGGCGGATCATGGAGGCCAACCTCGACCGCCCGGGGCGGATGGTCGCCCTGGAGATGGGCGGCAGCAACCCGGCGGTGGTGCTCGCGGACGCCGACCTCCGCCAGGCGGTGATCGAGTGCGCGCGCTGCGCGTTCCTCACCACCGGCCAGCGCTGCACGTGCACGCGCCGCATCGTGGTGCACCGCGCGGCGGCGGACCGGTTCATTGCCGCGCTGGTCGCGATGGCCCGTTCGGCGATCGTGGGCCCCGGCGACGCGGAGCCCGCGCCCTTCATGGGACCGCTCGTGACGCGCGAGGCGCGCGACGCGGCGCTCCGCTTCCAGCACGACCTGGCGGCGCGCGGCGGACGCGTCCTGCTCGAGGCACGTACGCCGGCCGGCGAGGGCTGGTTCCTGACGCCGGGCGTCGTGCAGGTGGACCGCTTCGAGCGCGCGACCGACCGCGAGGTCTTCGGGCCGGTCGTCCAGGTCGCGGTCGCCGACGACCTCGACGACGCGATCGCGCAGGCGAACGCCACGGAGTTCGGGCTCGCCGCGAGCGTCTTCACGCGCGACGCGGCGACGGCCGAGCGCGCCATGCGCGGGCTGCGCGCGGGGTGCGTCAACCTCAACTGCGGCACCGCGGGGGCGAGCGGCAAGCTCCCCTTCGGCGGGCTCGGCCGCAGCGGGAACCTTCGGCCGGCCGGGGCCGCGATGATCGACGCGTGCGCCTATCCGGTGGCGAGCATGCTCGAGTCCGGCGATGCCGCGGCGGTTCCGCCGGGAATGACCGCCCCGGACTCCGTCTGAATCGGCGAAGATGCCCGGGTGAGCGCGACGCCCCAGTACGCGATCGTCGTCCCCGCCTGGAACGAGGAGGCGGTGATCGCGCAGACGGTCGGGCAGCTGCGGACCGCGGCAGACGGGCTCGGGCGGCCCTACGAGCTCGTGGTGGTCGATGACGCGAGCACCGACCGGACGGCGGACCTCGCGACCGCCGCCGGCGCGCGCGTGGTGCGGGTTGAGAAGCGGCAGATCGCGGCGGTGCGCAACGCCGGCGCGCGCGCGACCTCGGCGCCTTGGCTCGTCTTCGTCGACGCGGACACGTGGGTGCCGGAGACCGTGCTGCGCCACGCGCTGGTCGAGCTCGACCGTGGCGCGGTGGGCGGCGGCGCGCGCGTCGGCTTCGACGGCCGCGGGCACCCGCTCGCCGAGGGCTTCTTCGAGGCGTTCAAGGTCCTGTGGTACGCGCAGGAGCTGGCCGCCGGCTGCTTCGTGTTCGCGCGGCGCGACGCGTTCGAGGCGATCGGCGGGTTCGACGAGCAGTGGTTCGCGGGCGAGGAGTACTGGCTCAGCAAGGCGCTCAAGGAGCGCGGCCGCTTCGCCTTCCTGCGAGAGGAGGTGATCTCCAGCGCCCGCAAGCAGCGGGGCGGCGGCGGGCTGATGATGCTCACGCTGCTCGGGCTGATGCTCCGCTTCGCGACGGGCAACCGGCGTGCGCTGCGGTCGCGGGAGAGGCTCGGCTTCTGGTACGACGGCGCGCGCGAGGGCAAGCCCCTCGACGTCTGAGCGGCCGGGCGCGCGGGCCGCGCCCCGCGGATCAGCCCTCGGTCCCGATCTGCCGGTCGAGCCACGACGGGACCTGCTCGATCCCCAGCTTCTCCTGCTGCTGCGTGTCGCGGTGTCGGACGGTGACGGTCTGGCTCGAGAGCGTCTCGCTGTCGATCGTGATGCAGAAGGGCGTTCCGGCCTCGTCCATGCGGGCGTAGCGCTTGCCGATCGACTGCTTCTCGTCGAACTCGACGACGTGCTTCCTGCGCAGCGTCCGGAACAGCCGCTCACCGATCTCGGGCATGCCTTCCTTGTTGACGAGCGGGAAGATGCCCGCCTTCACCGGCGCCATGCGCGGGTGGAAGCGCATGAACACGCCGCTCGGTCGGCTCGGGTCGGGCGTGTACGCCTCGCAGAGCAGGGCGAGCGTGCCGCGGTCGGCGCCGGCGGACGGCTCGATGACGTGCGGAAAGTAGCGCTCGTTGCGCGCCTGGTCGAAGTACTTCGCCTTGTCGTTCTTGCCGCTGTGCGTCGCGTGCGCGCGCAGGTCGAAGTCGGCGCGGTGCGCGACGCCCTCGAGCTCGCCGAAGCCGGGCGCCGTGAACGGGAACTTGTACTCGATGTCGCTCGTGCCGGCGCCCTCCTTCGCGTAGTGCGCGAGCTCGTCGCGGTCGTGCTCGCGCAGCTGCAGGTTCGAGCTCGTGAGGCCGATCGACTGCCACCACGAGAAGCGCCAGTCGCGCCACCACGCGTACCACCGGTTGGCCTCGCTCGGGTGGATGAAGAACTCGATCTCCATCTGCTCGAACTCGCGGCTGCGGAACGTGAAGTTGCGGGGCGTGACCTCGTTGCGGAACGCCTTGCCGATCTGCGCGATGCCGAAGGGGACCTTCACGCGCGTCGAGTCGACGACGTTCTGGAAGTTGACGAAGATGCCCTGCGCGGTCTCGGGGCGGAGGTAGGCGACGTTCGCGGGGTCCTCGACCGCGCCGACGAGCGTCTTGAACATCAGGTTGAACGGCTTCGGGTCCGTGAGGTCGCCGCCGCAGTGCGGGCAGGGCAGGCGCAGCCCGTCGCGCGCCGCCTGCTCGGTGGCGAGGTGCATCATGAACTCCTGGACCGTGAGGGCCGCGGAGCCGTCGGCGAGGCGATCCGCCAGCCAGCTCAGCGTGACCTGCGGGTTCCGCACGAGCGCCAGGTTCGGCGCGAGCTTCCTGCCCTTGGTATCCGCCCAGCGCTTCAGCTGCATGCTGTCGACCGAGCCGCCCGCGTACATCTCGAGGATGGACTTCGCCCACTCCGCCTCGGACAGCATGTCCCAGAGGTGGTCCGTGCGCATGAGCCGCTTGCAGTGCTTGCAGGTGCTCATCAGGTCGCTGAACCCGCCGAGGTGGCCGGACGCCTCCCAGACCTTCGGATTCATGATGATGGTGCAGTCGACGCCCACGATGTCGACCGCGGTTCCGTCCGGCCCGACGAGCTCACGCTGCACGACGTCCTGCCACCACGCGTTCTTCAGGTTGCGCTTCAGCTCGGTGCCCAGCGGGCCGTAGTCCCAGAAGCCGTTGATGCCGCCGTAGATCTCGGAGGACTGGAACACGAAGCCGCGGCGCCGGCAGAGCGAGACGATCTGCTCCATGCTCTTGGCGGGGACCTCGGGGGACGGCGAGCCGGCGACGGTGGGTTCGGGCATGGGCCGCGCAGTGTAGGAAATGGCCGGGTTTTCCGGGCTAGCATCCGCGCCCCATGCCCCAGCGAAAGACCGCCGCCCGGAGGGCGACCGCGCCCCGCATCGCGCCCGCGCCGCGCGCGCGCCGCCGCCCGATCACGCCGGAGGACCTGCTTTGCCTGGTGGGCGTCAGCGACACGCAGATGTCGCCCGACGGGCGCGCGGTGCTCTTCGTGCGCAAGGTGGTCGGCAGGCGCAATGCATACGAGACCGGCGTCTGGGTCGCGGACGCCGACGGCAAGCGCGCGCCGCGCGCCCTGAGCGCGGGCCCGAAGGACGCGATGCCTCGCTGGAGCCCGGACGGGACGCGCGTCGCCTTCGTGCGCATGGACGCGAAGCTCCCCCCGCGCATCATGGTCGTCGCGGCGAAGGGCGGCACGGCGCGCGAGCTGGTCGCGATGCCGCACGGCGCGGTGCGCGACTTCTCGTGGAGCCCGTGCGGCCGGCGCATGGCTTTCGCGTTCCGGCCGACCACGGACGACCGGACCCCGGAGGCCGCGAAGGCGCGCGAGGCCGGCGGTCTCTCGACGCCGCCGTGGGTGATCGACGACGTGTGGTACCGGCTCGACGGCGACGGCTACTTCGGCGGGCAGCGCTTCGCGCTGTGGGTGCTCGACGTCGACCGCGGCACGGTGGAGTGCGTCTTCGACCGCGATCGGCTCGGCACGTTCGCCTACGACTGGTCGCCGGACGGGAGCGCGCTCGCGGTGACGGCGAACGCGCACCCGCGCGCCTCGTGGAATCCGGCGGAGTCGGAGCTCTTCGTGGTCTCGTTCGGCGCGCGCGGGAAGCACGTGGTGTCGCGCGTTCCCGGCGTCGGGAAGGGCCCGAAGTCCTGCCCGCGCTGGAGCCCCGACGGCCTGCGCGTCGCGTTCGTCGGCCGCGCCGGGAAGGACGCGATGTACGGCACCAGGAACGTCGATCTCTTCGTGCACGACTTCGCCTCGAGGCGCACCGCGTGCCTCACCGAGGGCAGCGACCTCTGCATGATGGCCGCCACGCTGAGCGACTCGGGCGAGCCGGCGTTCGACGCGCAGGTCCGCTGGTTCCCCGACGGCACCGCGATCTTCTTCCGCGCCGGCTGGCACGGCAGCGGCATGATCGCAAGCGTGCCCGCGCACGGCGGCCCGGTCGTCCTGCACACCGAGCCGGGCGCCGAGCACGTCCTCGGGACCTTCAGCGCCGACGGCTGGCGGCTCGCGTGCGTGCGCTCGACGCCGACGCAGCCGGGAGAGGTGCACGTGCTCGAGGTCGAGCGCAGCGTGTTCGCCGCGCGCAGCGTAACGGCGTTCAACGACGCGCTCGTCGCCGAGCTCGACCTCGTCGGGCCGTGCGAGCGCTGGGTGACCGCGAGGGACGGTCATCGGGTGCAGTGCTGGAGCATGCGCCCGCGGAAGGCGCGGGGCAGGGTGCCCGCGGTCCTCGAGATCCACGGGGGGCCGCACGCGCAGTACGGCCTGACGTTCTTCCACGAGTTCCAGCTCCTCTGCGCGCAGGGATACGAGGTGTGGTTCCCGAATCCGCGCGGATCGAAGGGCTACGGCGAGCGTCACGCCGCGGCCATCCGCGGCGCGTGGGGCACGAAGGACTGGATGGACGTGCAGGCCGTCGCTGCGGCGATGCGTCGCGACCCCGGCATCCGGCGCGACCGGATCGGCATCATGGGCGGCAGCTACGGCGGGTACATGACCAACTGGGCCGTCGCGCACGACCACGGCTTCCGCGCGGCCATCACCGACCGCTGCGTGAGCAACCTGGTCAGCATGGCCGGCAACAGCGACTTGGTCGACTTCCCCGGCCAGGAGTGGAAGGGCGGTCCGTTCACCGATCCGAGCGCGCTCTGGAAGGCGAGCCCCCTCGCGCACTTCGCGAAGGTCCGCACCCCGATGCTCATCATCCACTCCGAGGGCGACCTCCGCTGCAACGTGGAGCAGGGCGAGCAGGTGCACGCCGCGCTCTGCACGCTCGGCGTGTCGACCCGTTTCGTCCGCTACCCGCGCGAGACGAGCCACGGCATGAGCCGTGCGGGCCCGCCGGACCTGCGCATCCACCGGCTGCGCGAGATCGTCGCGTGGTGGGCGCGGTGG
>JBILFU010000090.1:0-7195 GCA_044351405.1 Phycisphaerales bacterium | reverse complement strand
GCCTTGCCGATGGCGGGCAGGAGGATCGCGATGAGCAGCGAGATGATCGAGACGACCACCAGCAGCTCGACGATCGTGAAGCCCTTCTTGAGACGGGTCATTCCATCTCGCCTTTCCGCGGCCGGGCGGCCGCATGGGGAGGTTCGATCCGTGAGGCAGGCCTCGGGGCGGGGTTCGAACCGGAGTTGCGGCCCAGGAGACGGCAGGACCGCGAAGCCGATGAGTTCTGCGGCGCCCCACGTGGGGTGCCGGGACAAGTACGATATCCGAACGATTCCTGATACGAACGGAAATGGTGTCCGGGATTCGTCGGGATCGCCGGAAAGTCAATCGCCCCGAAGTGTCCCGATAACGGCCTGCCGCCGCGAATCCGGCGCGCGAGGGTCCACGAAGCCCGCCCGTCATGAAGCTCTACACCCGAACCGGCGATGACGGCACCACGGGGCTCTTCAGCGGGGCCCGGGTGTCGAAGGACCATCCCCGGATCGAGGCCTACGGCACGGTCGACGAGCTGAACGCCGTGCTGGGCCTGGTGCTGTCGGCCTGCGAGCCGGGGCACCGGTTCGAGGCGAGGCTGCACTCGGTGGTCTCGGCGCTGCAGTCGCGGCTCTTCGACATCGGCGCGGACCTGGCGACGCCGGAAGGCGCCAAGCAGCAGGCGCGCATCCACCGGATCGACGACGGCGACGTCTCGGAGGCCGAGGCGTGGATCGACGAGTTCGACGGCGCGAACCCGCCGCTTCGCACGTTCATCATGCCGGCGGGGACGGAACTGGCCGCCCGGCTGCACCTTGCGCGGACGGTCTGCCGGCGCGCGGAGCGCGCGATCATCTCGCTCGGCAGCATCGAGCCGGTGGGCGAGCCGCTCCTGCGCTACATGAACCGGCTGAGCGACCTCTTCTTCGCGATGGCGCGGCGCGCCAACCACGAGCGCGGCCGGCCGGACGTGCCGTGGACGCCGAAGGCCGGACCGGGCGCCTGACTCACCCCAGCGTGCCGTACACGCGGTCGCCCGCGTCGCCGAGGCCGGGCCGGATGTACGCGTTCGCGTCGAGCTGGCGGTCGAGGGCGGCTGCGTAGACCATGACGTCGGGATGCTCCGCGTGCAGCCGGCGCACGCCCTCCGGCGCGGCCACCAGGCACACCATCTGGATGTCGCGGCAGCCCGCCTCCTTGATGTAGCGGATGGCCGCGCTCGCGCTGCCGCCGGTCGCGAGCATCGGGTCGATCACGATCGCGTAGCCGTCGCGCACGTCGGGCGGCAGGCGCTCGTAGTACGGCACGGGCCGGTGCGTCGACTCGTCGCGGCGGATGCCGATGTGCCCGACGCGCGCTTCGGGAAAGAGCTGCAGCACGCCGTCGGTCATGCTGAGGCCCGCGCGCAGGATCGGCACGAGCGTCACCGGCCGGCCGAGCGCGGATCCCTCGGTGCGCTCGAGCGGCGTCTCCACCGAGACCGGCCGCACGTCGAAGCGCCGCGACACCTCGTACGTCATCAGCCCCGCGATCTCGTTGAGCAGCCTGCGGAAGTCGGCGGGCGGCGTGCGCCGGTCGCGCGCCACCGTCAGCTTGTGGCGGATGAGCGGATGGTCGAAGACGCGGAGGTTCGCGAAGTCGTCGGACACGGTGGGCATCGGTGGTCTCCGTGCCGCGGAGCGTAGACTCCGGCCCATGAACGCCGCCGCGACCACCCGCCGCACCGCCGCCGTCGCCGCCGTCTCGGCGGCGCTGGGCGCGGCCGCCGCGCTCTCCCTCGGTGCGGCGCTCGGCCGGCAGGCACCGCCGCCCGCACCGCGCGCCAAGCCCGCCCCCGAGCAGGTCGCCGCCGAGACCGCGCAGGCGATGCAGGCGCTCAACCAGTTCGTCGGCCGCTGGGACGTCGCGGGCGAGGCGCTCGACGAGTCCGGCCGGCCGGTGTCCTCCTTCACGGGGAGCTCGCACTGGACCTTCGTCCTCGGGGAGAAGTTCCTCGTCGGCGAGACCATCCTCAACAACGGCGGCGCCATCCTCGACCAGGTGGACTACATCGGCTACTCCCCGGGCCTGCACCGCTACACGCACGTCATGATGACCGAGCTCGACCAGTCGATGGTCTACCAGCACGGCGAGTGGTCGCCGGAGGCCGGCACGTTCGCGTTCGCGATGGCCGCGCCGCTCGACACGCCGCGGGGGACGCCGCGGTCCGTGGGCCTGGAGTACGCCTTCGCCGACGGCGCGATCGGCGTCACCATGACCCTGCAGAGCGGCACGAGGCCGATGCGCACGGTGCGCATGCGCCTCACGCGCAGCGCGCATCCCCCGGCGCCGCTCGGCCCGGGCGGATTCCCGACCGGCGCGGGCGATGCCCAGGCGGCCGCCGCGCCCCCCGACATGGCCCGCATGCAGGAGCAGGCGAGGCTCGCCATGGCGCAGATGACCGCGCAGCGGCAGGCGATCGCCGAGCGCTTCGGCAGCTCCAACGCCGCGTGGGACGCGCAGTTCGGCAAGGTGCTGATGCCCGACGACCCGGACCCGGCCGCCCGGGCGCGCGACGCGATGCAGGGGCCGGACTGATGCCCGTTCCCCGCATCGCGATCATCGGCCGACCGAACGTCGGGAAGTCGAGCCTCTTCAACCGCCTCGCGGGGCGGCGGATCTCGATCGTCGACCCGACGCCCGGCGTCACGCGCGACCGCATCACCACCATGGTCGAGCTGCTGCCGCCGCCGGAGCGCAGTTCCGAGGAGCCGCGCTTCGCGGAGCTCATGGACACCGGCGGCTACGGCGTCTACACGGCCGAGGGCGCGCGCATCGACGACGCCGGCAAGGACCTCGCGCTCCTCACGCCCGACATCGAGCGGCAGATCCGCGCCGCGGCCGCGGAGGCCGACCTCATCCTCTTCGCGACCGACGCGCGCGACGGCATCGTCCCGCTCGACGAGACCGTGGCGCGCCTGCTGCGCGACGCCGGGCTGTCGCGGAAGGTGCTGCCCGTGGCGAACAAGGTCGACGACCCGAGCTGGGAGGCCCACGGGCTGGAGTCCGCGGCGCTCGGCTTCGGGTCGCCGGTCCTGGTGAGCGCCACCAGCGGCTACGGCACCAGGCAGCTGCGCGAGGCGGTCTGGGAGCGCATCGGCGGGCTGCGCGCGGAGGAGCCGCCGGCGGGCCCGGAGGCGCGCTTCGCGATCGTCGGCCGCCGCAACGCGGGCAAGAGCTCGCTGGTGAACGCGCTCGCGGGCGAGCCGCGCGTGATCGTCAGCGAGATCGCGGGCACCACCCGCGACGCCATCGACGTCCGCTTCGAGATCGACGGCAAGGTGCTGGTGGCGATCGACACCGCGGGCGTCCGCAAGCGCAAGAGCTGGGCGGACGACGTCGAGTACTACTCGTTCTCGCGCACCGAGGACGCGATCGGCCGCGCGGACGTGTGCGTGCTGCTGCTCGACGCCACGGAGAAGTGCTCGCAGGTGGAGAAGCGCCTGGCGATGCAGCTCGAGGAGCGCTTCAAGCCCACGGTGATCGCCGTCAACAAGTGGGACCTGGTCTCGTCGAAGCTGAGCCCGGACGACTACATCGAGTACCTGACCCAGGAGTTCCCGGGGCTCGACTTCGCGCCGATCGTCTTCATCAGCGCGAAGGACGGGACGGGCCTGCGCGAGCTGCTCGCGCTCGTGGCGAACCTCGACCGGCAGTCGCGGCACCGCGAGGGCACCGGCCGCGTGAACCACGCGGTCCGGACGATCCTCGAGCAGCGCGGCCCGAGCTCGCGGCTGGGGACGCGCGCAAAGGTCTTCTACGTCGCGCAGATCGACGTCAAGCCGCCGACCATCGCCATGGTGGTCAACAAGCCGGACCTCTTCGAGGGGAGCTACGAGCGCTTCTTCAAGAACCAGCTGCGCGAGCACCTGCCCTTCAGCGAGGTGCCGATCAAGCTGGTCTTCAGCGAGCGCAAGCGCGAGGAGCGCTGAGCCGCGCCCGGGGGCGGACGGCCCGCCATCACGCCGGGTGCACGGCCCACGACACCACGAACGCCAGCGCCGCGAGCGCACCGAGGATCCCGGTGCCGATCGCGGTCGCGGCGAACGCCTCCAGCGTCCCGATCCGGAACGCAGGCCGCGCCAGCATGGCGGACACCGCCGCCGTCGCCGCGCCGTCGAACGCGACCTTCAGGACCGGCACGCCCACGGGCACGGCGCGGAAGAGCGACGCCACGGCGACGCACGCGAACGCGCGGCTCGCGATGTCGATGGCCGTCCCCGGCGGCCGGCCGCGCACCAGGGAGATCGACGCGAAGCCGAGCGAGCCGGCGCCGGTGCAGAGCCCGAGCCACACGACGGCCGCGCCCGCTGCGGAGAGGCGCTCGATCAGCGGCGCCGCGCCCTCGGCGTGCCGGACGAGCGGTGCCAGGCCGAGGAGGCAGCCGGCCACCCACGCCGCCGACGCCGCCCCGCCCACCGAGGCCCAGAAGCGGAAGTCGCCTTCCGGGCAGAGCGGCTGGTCATGTTCGGGCGCCATCGGCGGAAATCGTAGTGCGACCCCGGCACGGCTACCATCGGCGCCATGGCCCACGACGAGCGTGCTGCCGCTGACGATGCATGGATGCGCTCGCTCGGGGGGCGCTTCCTCGTCTTCGACGGCCCCGACGGCAGCGGCAAGAGCACGCAGTTCCGGCGCTTCTCCGACCGCGCGCGTGCCGCGGGCGTGGACGTCGTCGAGGTGCGCGAGCCTGGCGGCACGGCGATCGGCGAGAAGGTGCGGGCCATCCTCCTCGACCCGGCGAACGCCGAGATGACCACGCGCACCGAGATGCTCCTCTACATGGCGAGCCGCGCGCAGCTCTTCGAGCAGCGGATCGCCCCCGCGATCGCCGCCGGGTCGCTGGTGCTCGCGGACCGCTTCGTTTCGAGCACCCTGGCGTACCAGGGCACGGCCGGAGGCATCGCGGAGCGGGAGATCCTCGCGGTGGGCGAGGTGGCCACGGGCAACCGGTGGCCGGACCTGACGGTGGTCTTCGACGTCCCGACCGAGGTGGCGCTCCGCAGGCTCTCGCCGCTCCTCGACCGCATGGAGCAGAAGGGCGCCGAGTTCCACGGACGGGTGCGCGCCGGCTACCTCGCGCAGGCGCGACGCTGGCCCGAGCGCTACGAGGTCGTCGACTCCGGCGTCGGGCCGGACGAGGTCACCGCCGCGCTCCTGCGCTCCGTGCGGGCATGGTGCGGGCGCTCCGCCGCACCGCAGGGCGCACCCGCCGCCGCCGGCTGACGGGCGGGCATCCACCGCCCATCCACAATCTGCGCGGCGGGGGCGTTCGATTGCGCGATCCGCCCGAAATTGGGCGTGGATCCCTCGAAACTCCGCGGTCCGTGCGCATACTCGCCCCCGTGTGGACGGAGCGCGGGGCGCCGGATGCCCCGCAGATCGCGTGGGGACATGAACTCGACGATCGCTCGCCGCGAACGGCTCAGCCGCTTCGTGGACCTGGCGCGCATGTACAGGGGCTGGAGCCGGCAGGAGCTCGCGACCAACCTCGGCCGCGACCTCTCGAAGATCGTGCCCGAGAGCGGGAACCCGAAGCTCGACCTGGTGATGGCCATCGCGGAGGCGCTCGACTGGCACGTCGGCGACGTCGCGCGCTGCGTCTGGGACGACTCCGAGGAGCTTCCCGGCGACGGCGCGGACTTCCCGACGCTGGACGCGCGCGCCATCGAGGCGCACCGCGCCGGCGACTGGCGCGGGCTGCTCGCGGGCGGCAAGCGGCTGCTGGCCGCGGCACGCACGCCCGAGGAGCGCGCACGCGCGCTGAACCGCCTCTCCGGGGCCAACGACGGGCTGGGCCGGCACGGTCGCAGCCTGGAGTGCCTGCAGGAGGCGCTCTCGCTGTCTCCGCTGCCGCCCGGGCTGGAGCTCATGCTGCAGGTGAACCTGGCCGGCGCGCACTACGCGCTGTGGAACCTGTCCGAGGCCCGCGCGATGGCGCGCGAGCTGTCCGCGCGATTCGAGTCGTCCCCGCCGCAGGGCCGGCTGGAGCGCGTGGCGCAGGCGTTCGCCGCGATGTACCGCGGGCAGTGCGATCGCCGCTCGCTGGCGACCGCCGGTGACCGGGCCCGGCGCGTCGCGAGGGAGGCGCGCGAGCCCGTCGCCCGCGCGGCTGCCCTCTTCGGCGCCCTGGCGCGGGAGTTCGGCGACGACAGCTACGGCGGCGTCGCCAACACCTGCCGGGGCGCGCTCGTGGAGATCGACTGCGAGCTCGGCGCGATCACGCCCCGGGAAGCGGTCGCCGCCGTCACGCAGGCGCTCGGGGCCGTGGAGGACCCGTTGCTCTCCCCGCCGGGCGACTGGCTGGAGAGCTGGGGATGGTGGTGCATCTACGGATGCAACGTCGCCATGCGGCACCTCGAGGACCCGGACTTCCACCGCGCGATGGCCGTGTTCACGAACAAGGCGATCGAGGTGGCCGATCGCCTGGGCAACTGGTCGCTGCGCGAGCGGGCGTTCAGCCTGGAGATGGTCCGGCGCGATCGGCTGGAGCGCTCGACCGGCTTCGATCCCGAGTGGGTCCTCGACGAGGAGGACGTGCGGACCATCGCGGGCACCATGGGGCGCTTCCCGTCGTTCCGCGACACCGGGTGGCGGATCCTGTCGCAGGCAAGAATCGTGGAGGCGGCATGATCCGCCGGAAGGAGCAGACGATGTCGATCAAGTCAGGCAGCGAGGCACGAGCCGATCCGGGCGGAAGGCGCGCGACGCGGCACGCGGTCGCGGCGGCCACGGTGGCCGCGGCGCTGTTCGGCGCATCGGCGGGTGCGGAGCGGTCGAACGTCGCGCAGCACGGCCCGCCGCCCGAGCTGCAGCGCGTCCGGTCGAAGCGCTGGTGGCTCGACCCCTGGGGCCACTCGATGCAGGAACAGGCGTTCATGACGTGGATGACCGCGACCACCGGCGGGGTCGAGTGGATGTACCTGATGCCGACGCACGAGGTCCACGCGACCTACGCGTGGTGGCTGCAGGTCATCTGGCCCGGGCAGGACCCGCCGAGGTGACCGCACGGCGCCGTCGGGCGGGGTCATGGATAGACTCCGCCCGATGGCGACCAGCGGACGGACGTCGGGCACGTCGGGTGCGCACGGGACCGTCCCCGCGGGGGCGGCTCCGGGGCTGCTCCTCGTCATGAGCGGGCCGTCGGGCGTCGGCAAGACAACGATCGTGCACGAGCTGA
>JBILFU010000089.1:0-7202 GCA_044351405.1 Phycisphaerales bacterium | reverse complement strand
CCGACGCGCGCATGGACGAGCCCGTCGAGCGCCTCTCCGGCGGCTGGCGCAAGCGGCTCTCGATCGCCTGCGGGCTCTGCGAGGCGGGCGGGGCACCGGACCTCCTGCTCCTCGACGAGCCGACCAACCACCTGGACGTCGAAGGCATCCGGTGGCTCGAGCAGTTCCTGACCCGGCCCACCAACGACCTGCGCGCGGGCGCCAGCGTCTTCGTCACGCACGACCGGGCGTTCCTCGAGCGCGTGGCCACGCGCGTCGTGGAGCTGAGCCGCGCGTACCCCGAGGGCACGCTGGCCGTGGACGGCAACTACTCCGAGTTCCTCCGCCGCCGCGGCGAGTTCCTGGAGGCGCAGTCGAGGGCCGAGGCGTCGCTCGCCAACGAGGTGCGCGTCGACGACGCGTGGCTCTCGCGCGGGGCGCAGGCCCGGCGCACCAAGGCCAAGGGCCGCATCGAGGACAGCGCCGAGCGGCGCGAGGAGCTCGCGGGCCTCGCCGCGCGCAACGCGGCCGCCGCGGCCGGCGGCGCGCGCGTCGATTTCACCGCAAGCGGCCGCCGCACGTGGCGCCTGGCGCAGGCCACCGGCATCGCCAAGGGCTTCGACGGCCGCACGCTCTTCCGCGGCGTGGACCTGGAGCTCGCCCCCGGCGACCGGCTGGGCCTGATGGGCCCGAACGGCAGCGGGAAATCGACGCTTCTCGCCGTCCTCTGCGGCGAGATGCCGCCCGATTCCGGCTCCGTGCGCCATGCCGACCCCGCGCCGCGCACGGTGGTGCTGCGCCAGCAGCGCGCCGACATCCCGCCCCAGACGCTCCTGCGCGACGCCATCTGCCCGCTCGGGGACTTCGTGGACTTCCAGGGCCGCACCATGCACATCTCGGCGTGGGCGCGGATGTTCCTCTTCGCCGATGCGCAGCTCCTCCAGCCGGTCTCGAGCCTCTCGGGCGGCGAGCGCGCGCGGGCGCACCTGGCACGGATGATGCTCGAGCCGGCCGACATCCTGGTGCTCGACGAGCCGACCAACGACCTGGACATCCCGACGCTCGAGGTGCTCGAGGGGGCGATCGAGTCGTTCCCCGGCGCCGTGGTGCTGGTGACGCACGATCGCGCCATGCTCGCGAAGGTTGCGCGCACCATCGCGGTGATCGGCGCGCCCGACGCAAGCGTCAGCGTGGTGGCGAGCCTGGACCAGGCGCTCGCCGCGCTCGAGCGGTCGGAGCGCGCGGCGGGGCAGGCGGAGCGCGAGCGCGCGGCGTCGAGGCCCGCGGCGGTCGCTGCACCTGCGGACGCGGACGCGCCCGCCGCCGCTCCCGATGCTTCCGGCCCGCGCCGCCGTCTCAGCTACAAGGAGCAGCGTGAGCTCGAGGGCATGGAGTCCGCCATCGAGGCCGCCGAGCGCGCCCACGCCGCCGCGGAGGCGTCGGTGGCCGATCCCGCCGTGGCCGCGGACCACCCGCGCATGGCCGCGGCCTGTCGCGCCCTCGAGGAGTCGCAGGCCGCCGTCGCGCGTCTGTACGAGCGTTGGCAGGAACTTGAACGGAAGCGGGGATAGCGGCTGTTCAAGGCGTGGAAATCCGGGCGTTCACGCGAAACCGCGCGATTTCCCGTTCCGGCCAACATCTCCGTGATTCTCCGGTCGTTCCGTTTGCAACGCCTGTGCCGTTTCATAGCCTCGTTCTGGTGACAGTCCAATCGATCCAGGCCGCGATCCCTTCGCTATCCCCCGAGCAGCTGCTGTCTGCGCAGGGCGAGGTTCTCGAGCTCGTGGCGCGCGGAGCGTCCGTCTCGGAAACCCTGAACGCGATCTCCAGGTTCTCCGAGTCGGCGCTGCCCGCGATGAAGGCGTCGGTTTTGGTCTACGAGCCTTCGTCGCAGACCCTGCGAAAGGGCGGCTACGGCAGCCTTCCCGACACGTTCGCCAACGCGGTCGACGGCCTGGTGCCCGGCCCATGCTCAGGGAGCTGCGGCACCGCTGCCTTCCGCAAGGAGCGCGTGATCAGCGAGGACGTGCGGGTCGACCCGCTCTGGGGCGCGTTCCGCGACTTCGCGGCCGGGTTCGGCATCCGCTCGGCGTGGAGCACCCCGATCCTCGCCCCCGACGGCAGGCTGCTCGGCGTCTTCGGCATGTACTACGGCGAGGCGCGCGCTCCCACCGCCGCGGAGCTCGCCATCGTCGACCACTTCGTGCACCTCGCGGCCATCGCCGTCGAGCGCCACCGCGCCGACCGCGAGCGCGACCAGCAGGCGACCCACGACGCGCTCACCGGCCTCGGCAACCGCCGCATGCTCGAGCAGGCGATCGCCCGCATCACCGCGCGCGACGATGCGCCCAGGCACACCGTCGCCCTGATCGACGTCGACCACTTCCGGCTGCACAACGAGAACCTCGGACACCGGATCGCGGACCTCCTCCTGCGCGAGGCGGGACGCCGCATCGGATCGCTCGCGCATGCGGGTGAGTACGCCGTGCGGTTCGCCGGCGACCAGTTCGTGCTGGTGACGCCGGCCCCGGGCGAGTCCATCGCCGACCGCTTCGGCGGCGTGATGGCCGCGTTCGAGAAGCCCTTCGAGGTGGCGGACATGCGCATCCGCCTGACCGTCTCCGCGGGCGTCGTGGAGTGGGACCCGCTGGAGGCCGAGTTCGACGACGCGCTCTACCAGGCCGAGCAGGCGTGCGCCGCCGCCAAGGCGCGCGGCCGCGAGCGCTGGATCGCCTTCGGCGCGACGGAGCGCCGCGCGGCCGACGAGCGGCGCCGCATCGCGCGCATTCTCACCGAGGCCATCGCCGAGCAGCGCGTGGTCCCGCACCTGCAGCCGATCGTCGACCTGCGCACCGGACGCCCGGTCGCGTTCGAGGCCCTGGCGCGGCTCACCGGCGCCGCCGCGGACCTCGCGCCGAGCGCGTTCATCCCCATCGCCGAGGGCAGCTCGCTCATCGACGCGATCGGGCTCAGCGTTCTTCGCGCGACCTGCCGCGTGCTCGCGGAGACGGGCGACTCGCTCGACGGCATCCGCACCAGCGTCAACCTGTCGATCCGCCAGCTGATGCGCGACGGGTTCCCCGGCCTCGCGGCCGCGATCGTCGCCGAGCACGGGCTGCTGCCCGACCGCATCTGCTTCGAGGTCACCGAGAGCGAGTGGCTGGAGTCCGACAGCCCCGCGCGCGACGCGCTCCTGGAGCTGGACGCCATGGGATTCCGCCTGGCGCTGGACGACTTCGGCACCGGCTACGCGTCGCTCAACCAGCTGCAGCAGCTGCCGTTCGACTTCGTGAAGCTCGACCGCTCGATGATCTCGCGCCTCGGCGACGGCGGCACCGGCGACGCGCTCTGCGAGGCCGCGATCCGCATGGCGCACGCCTGCGGCGTCCGTGTGACCGCCGAGGGCGTGGAGACCGAGGCGCAGGCGGCGCACCTCAAGCGCCTCGGCTGCGAGCACGGGCAGGGCTACCTGTGGTCGCGGCCCGTCGCGCCGCTCGAGGCGGTGGCGTGGGTGGCCGCGAACCGCGCGCGCTAGGCGCTCACTTCGCCGCGAGCGCCGTGTCGATCGCCTTGCGGAGGCCCGCATCGCCGCCCGGGGCCATGCCGACCTCGATCTCGGCGATCTTGCCGTCCTTGCCGATCACCACGAGCGTGGGGATCCCGGTCATGCCGTACGCCTTGGCGAGGTCGTCGCCCTTGAGCAGGCAGGGGTAGCTGAAGCCCTTCTTCTCGACGTACTGCTTCGCGGCGTCGGCCTTGTTCTCCCAGGTGTTGATTCCCAGGACCGTGACGCCCTTGCCCTTGTAGTCGTCGTGGATCCTCTGGATCGCCGGCATGGCGGCCTTGCACGGCCCGCACCAGGTGGCCCAGAAGTCGAGCAGCACCACCTGGCCCTTGAGGGACGCGAGCGAGACGGTCTTGCCGGCAAGGTCCGTCAGCGAGAAGTCCGGCGCGGCGTCGCCCGCCTTCACGGAAAGGGCCGGCGCCTCGGACGGCCCGTCGCCCGAGGGCATGTCCATCTTCTTGTAGCCGGCCGGCGCGGTGGTCGCGAACTTGGCGTCCGCGTGGCCGGGATTGGCCTTGAGCCCCGTGAAGGAGGTGGTCAGCGTCATGGGGCCGCCGCTCGGGCCGCCCGCCGACTGCGACTGGCTGATGCGGCGGGGCAGGCCGTCCTGGCGCGCGAAGGCGATGGTCTCCGTCAGGCGCAGCTCGCCCAGCGGTGCGCCCTCGTCCTCGCCCATGGAGTCGGGCACGAACACGCGCACGCTGCGCACGACGTCGCACGTCACGCCGTCGACCGTCTCCTCGCCGGTCACGGTCATCTCGACCAGCCGCGGCATCCCGTCGCCCTCGGGCATGTCGGCCTGGGCGCGCTTCTCGAAGAACCAGTTCGGCATGAGCGCCCCGCGGGGCCCGAGCAGCATCTGGCCGTCGCCGGGTACCTGCATGAAGCTCTTGGAGGCCTCGTCGGTCGCCAAGGTCGACTTGCCGTCGAAGACGATGCGGCCGGCCGGCTTCCCGCCCTGCGTGCAGTCCATGGCGAAGCGCGGGGCCTCGGCGCCGGATGCCCCGGCCTTCCCGAAGTCCACGGACACCTGCGCCGGCTCGCCGATCCCCGGCGGCAGCATGCTCGGATCGATTCCCTCCACGGCCAGGCTCGAGGTCAGGTCCACGCCCTCGAGCTTGCGCACGGCGTCGACGCCGCGATCGTGGATGGACTTCGCCTTGGGGTCGATGTTCGCGGCCGGGGCGGCGGCGGCCGGCTGCGCGGCGGCGGCCTTGGGCGCGTCGTCGGCGCGGGCCACGAGCGTCAGGGAGGCAGCGAGGACGGCGGAGACGGCGGAGCGCAGTTCGATGTTCATGGGGGGATGGTATGCGCAGGGGGTCGGGCTCGGATCGGGTGCACTAATCTCCGTTCATGCTTCGTTGGGTGCGGAGTTCCGCCGTCCTCCTCGTCGCTCTGGCCTGCCTGGGTGCCGCCGGGCCCGAGCAGGACGCGGGCGGCCTCGTCTTCGATCCTCCGGTCCTCGACCTGGGGCTGGTGCCGCAGGGAGCATCCCGTGCCGGGGCGATCCGCATCCGAAACGCGGCCGATGGCCCGCGGTCCATCACGGTCGCAGCCACCAGCTGCAGCTGTACCAAGGTCACTTGGCCGGCGGAACCCATCCAGCCCGGCGGCAGCGCCGAGGCCCTCATCACCATGACGCCGCCGGGCTCGCCGGGCGCGGTCGATGAGCGGACGGTCACGTTCGTGGTGGACGGAGCGTCGCGAGCGACCATCCGCGTCCGCGCCACCGTCGGGACGCCCGTCGCGGGCGTAGGAGGAAATGGCGCGTCCGGACCGGCCGCGGCAGCCGCTCCCGTTGCCGCCGCCCGTCCTCGCTTCGTGCGGGGCGACCCGACGGTGTTTCCCGGTGCGCGCGTTCCGTTTCCCGCACTCGACGTCTGGGTAAAGGGCGAGGCGCGGAGCGCATTCGAGCCCGGCCGGACCTACGTTCTCGAGTTCTTCGAGACCACGTGCGGGCACTGTGGTGAGTACGCGGCGCTCGTGGCGGAACTGGCGCGTGAGTTCGGTGCGCGCGGGATGGAGTTCGTGGCCGTGACGGGCGAGGACCCGGCGACGGTCCGGGCCTGGCTGGCGCAGCCCGGGAAGGCCGGCGAGGTGCCCTACTCGGTCGCGGCGGATCCCGATCGCTCGGCGCTTGCCTTGCTGCAGGGCGGCACCTTTCGCAGCTTCAACCCGAGGTTCTTCGTCCTTCGCGACGGCGAGGTGCTCTGGTTCGGCCATCCCAAGGAGGCGCGGGGCCCGCTGGAGGCGATCGCGGCAGGGACGTGGGACCCCGCTTCCGTTCGCGCGGAGTTCGTCCTCGAATCCGTGGCCGCCCGGGCCAAGAACGCGATCGACGCGATGGCGCGGCGCTGCGATGCGTCCGGCGACTGGTCCCCGATGTTCGCGCTTCTGGACGAGGTGCGCGCCGCGATTCCCGAGCGCGCTGCGCAGTACGACACGCAGCGCTTCGTGATCATGATCGGGCTGGCCGGCATGCCTGACGAGGGCTACGCCCTTGGCCGCCGCATCGCCGCGGAGCGTTCCGGAGACATGGTGACGCTGCGCTCGCTGGCGCGAGGCGCGCTGCAGTCGCCCTACGCCAGGCGGCGCGACCTGGACTTCGGGATGGAGTGCGCCCTGGCGGCGGATCGCCTGGCGGGCGGACTCGACGCGCGTGCGGCCGACACGGTTGCGCTCGCATGGTTCTCCAAGGGCGACCGGTCCCAGGCCGTTGCCAACGGCGAGCGGGCGGTGCGGCTGGAGAAGGATGCGAAGGCGCGCCGCCAGTACGAGTCCGCGCTTGCCAAGTATCGCACCGCGCCCACCGGGCCGGAACCCACGCGCGAGCACTCGCGCTCCGTCGATGCCGACGCGCCTGCCGGCTCGCCGGGCGCGTCGGGGGATGCGTTGCCCGCCGACGGGCACTGACGCGCAACGCGCTCACCCGGCGGGCGGCCCCATGCGCATCCGGACGTCGCGCGCGCGGATCGCCCGCGAGAACTCCCCGTCCGCCGCGGCGCGGGAGTCCTCCGTCACGTCGGCGGCCCGGAGCGTCTCCTCGAGCGTTCCGGCGGGCTCGATCCGGCCCTCGGCCCATGCCTGCTCCTCCCACGTCCCGTTCAGGAGCGTGGCCGGACCCGGCACGAGCGGCACCGACTGCCCCCAGGCGGTGCGAAGGATGTCGACGCCGCAGTTCTCCGTGACGGCGTTGTACCAGCGCGGGCTCGACGCAAGGTGCATGGTGTCCGCCATGTAGCGCTCGAACAGGATGCGCACGTTCCGGGGCGTCGCCTCCACCCGGTACCGGTGCACCCGCTCCCCGCGGAACCGGGTGCGCACGCCGACCAGGTCGCGTTCGTCGGCCCACACGTAGATGAGCGTGAACTGGCGGAACAGGCCGCCGATCGCGGAGTACGCCTGGCCGACGCGCTTGCGGGCCTCGATGGAGACGGCGACGTAGTCCATGGTGCCGTCGTCGCGCAGGAAGCCGAAGCTCACGAAGTTGTGGCAGATGAGCCGGGGTCCCCAGAACGAGAAGAACAGGTCGACGGTGCGGATGCGCGACAGGTCGAAGGAGCGGTCTTCCCAGCGAGGCTCGGCGTCGGTGTCGCTGGTCCGGTAGCGGAAGTTGCGGACGCCGGACACGGTGACCCGGTCGCCCTCCAGGTCGAAG
>JBILFU010000099.1:0-6875 GCA_044351405.1 Phycisphaerales bacterium | reverse complement strand
CGCGAGCCGGGCGTGAACGTCGGTCCGATGGTGAACGCGCGGCAGAAGCAGGTGGTCGAGCGCCAGGTGGCGCAGGCGGTGGCCGCGGGCGCGCGCGTCCTCGCGGGCGGCGGCCCGGCGCCGGGGAACTTCGTGCCGCCCACGGTGCTCGCCGGCCTCGACCACTCGATGGAGATCATGCGCGAGGAGACCTTCGGCCCGGTCGCGTGCATCATGGGCTTCGGCTCCGACGACGAGGCCGTGCGGCTCGCGAACGACTCCCCGTACGGGCTCGGCGCCGCGGTCTTCGGCGAGCGCTCGCACGCCGAGCGGGTCGGACGCGCGCTCAGCGCGGGGATGATCGGGATCAACCAGGGCTGCGGCGGCGCGAGCGGCTCGCCGTGGGTGGGCGCGCGCCATTCAGGCTACGGGTTCCACAGCGGCAAGGCCGGGCACCGGCAGTTCGCGCAGGTGCGCGCCGTCAGCCGGCCGATCGCCGCCTCCTGACCCCATGTCCCGCCCGATCACGCCCGAGCTCGTGCTGACGGGGTACCTGCGGGGTGCCTTCCCCATGTGCGACCCGGAGTCGGGCCGCGTCGAGTGGTTCACGTGCGACCCACGGGCGCTGGTCCCGCTCGACCACCGCTTCCGCGTCGCGCGGAGCCTGGCGCGGACGTCGCGCAGCGGGCGCTTCGAGGTCCGCGCGGACACGGCCTTCGCGCAGGTGGTCGAGGGCTGCGCCCGCGACCGCGCCTCGGACAACCGCAACTGGATCGGCCCGGACATCCGCCGCGTCTACGGGGAGCTCCACGCGATGGGATTCGCGCACTCCGTGGAGGCCTGGCGCGACGGCGAGCTCGTGGGCGGCCTGTACGGCGTGGCGCTCAAGGGAGCCTTCTTCGGCGAGAGCATGTTCAGCGTCGCGGGGAAGGGCACCGACGCGAGCAAGGTGTGCCTGGTGCACCTGGTGGACCGGCTGCGGCGCGGCGGGTTCGTGCTCTGCGACAGCCAGTACGCCAACGCGCACATGCTGCAGTTCGGGACCTACGAGATCCGCGCCGCCGAGTACATGTCACTTCTGGAGGACGCGCTCGAGGTCGACGCCCGGTGGGACGTCGAGGGCGACCCGCTGCAGGGCCGCTGAGTCGCGCGCAGCCGCCGCGAGGATGGCCGCCCGGACCGAACTGCGCGCTCCGAAGGTCAGGTTCCGAGGCAGCGCCGCCGTCGCGCGGGTCGCGGCGGGTGCGGCGGAAAGGACCTGGTTCGGGGCCGGGGTCACGGGAGTCGGAGGATAGCCCTGTTGCGCGCGAACGCAAGTCCGTTCATTGCAACCAGTTGTTCCGCAGTGGGTTAGGAGGAGCCCGGGGCGCGCGAGCGCGGGCTGCACCGACAGTCCTGCGGCACCGGTGCCGCAGGACCATTCATTATCAGACGTTGAAGAGGAAGTGGCACACGTCCCCGTCCTGCATCACGTACGCCTTGCCCTCCGCACGCATGCGCCCGGCCTCGCGGATCGCCTTCTCGCTCTTGTGCTTCTCGAGGTCGCCGATCGAATAGATCTCGGCCCGGATGAAGCCGCGCTCGAAGTCGGTGTGGATGACGCCGGCGGCCTGCGGCGCGGTGAAGCCCTTCAGGATCGTCCAGGCGCGGATCTCCTTGGGGCCGGCGGTGAAGTAGCTCTGCAGGCCGAGCAGGTCGTACGCGGCGCGCGCCACGGAGTGCAGCGCCGGCTCCTTCATGCCGAGCGCGGCGAGCATCTCGGCGCGGTCCGCCTCGGCGAGCTCGGCGAGCTCGCTCTCGATCTTCGCGCACACCACGACCACCTTGCCGCCGTTCGCCTTGGCGTACTCGCGTACCCGCTGCACGAGCGGGCCGTCGCCGGTCGGGTCCTTGTCGTCGACGTTGGCCACGAAGAGCACGGGCTTCGCGGTGATCATGCCGAGGGACTTGAGCTGCCGGCGCTCCTCGTCGTCGAGCTGCAGGCCGCGGATCGGGTTGCCGGCGTCGAGGCAGGCCTTGCACTTCTGGAGCAGGGCGACCTTGGCGATCGCCTCCTTGTCGCCGCTGCGGGCGGTCCGGCCGGCCTTGTCGAGGATGTTGTCGACCACCTGCATGTCGGCGAGCATCAGCTCGGTCTCGATGGTGCCGATGTCCCGGATCGGGTCGACCGACCCCTCCACGTGCACGATGTCGGCGTCCTCGAAGCAGCGGACCACGTGCAGGATGGCGTCGACCTCCCGGATGTGGCTCAGGAACTTGTTGCCGAGGCCCTCGCCCTCGCTCGCCCCGCGGACGATGCCCGCGATGTCGACCAGGCGGATGATCGCCGGGATGACCTTCTGGGTCTCGATGAGGGTCTGCAGGGTCGCCAGCCTGGCGTCGGGCACGGTGATCACCCCGACGTTCGGCTCGATGGTGCAGAAGGGGTAGTTGGCGGCCTCGATCCCCGCCGCGGTGAGGGCGTTGAAAAGGGTGCTCTTTCCGACGTTCGGGAGGCCGACGATTCCTGCTTCCATGGGGGGAGGGATGGTACCCTTTGCCGCATGGACGTCCCGCCCCCGCGGGACGCGCACGGCAGGACGCTGTGCGGCCCCGGAGCGGCTCGGCTCCGACGCCTTGGCCCGGTCAGGACGACCCTTGGCCCTCGACAGCGACCGACCATCCCCGCTGCGCGCCACCTCGATGTTCGAGCGGCGGATGCTCGTCGTCGGCGCCGTGCTGCTGGTGGCGATGGGCGCGATGGCGACGCGGCTCTTCAGCCTGTCGGTGGTGTCGGGCGCGGAGCACCGCGCCGTCGCCGAGTCGCGGCTCGACCGCAGCACGCTGCTCCCGACCGTCCGCGGCCGCATCCTCGACCGCAAGGACCGCGTGCTGGCCGAGTGCGTGCCGAGCTACGACCTGGCCGTCTTCTATCCCGTGGTGAACGGCCGGTGGACCCTGGACCGCGCGGTGGCCGCGGCCCGGAAGGAGGCGACGCGCGCGGGATGGTCGCGACTGGGCCCGGAGGAGCGGGAGGCTCGGATCCGGGCGAAGGAGGCCGAGTTCGAGGCGGCGCTCGGGCGCGTGCTCGCGGAGGCCGCGGACCTCGCGGGCCTTTCGCGCGAGCGGCTGGTGGAGCGCATGAGCGACATCCGCCAGAAGGTGGAGAAGAAGGCGAGCGCCGTGCAGGAGGCGCGTCTCGAGCGCGCGTTCGCGGTGTTCGGCGACGACGATTCCGCCGCCGCGCGCCCGGCGCCGATCGCGGAGCAGGCCGAGTCGCACGTGGTGGCCACGGGGCTCCCGTCGCGCGCGGCGTTCGCGCTGCGCAAGCTCGCGGACGCCAACCCGGGGATCGTCGAGGTGCGCGACGGCTCGAGGCGCGTCTACCCGTGGGCGTCCGCGCGGATCGACCTCGACCGCGGCTCGTTCCCCAGGCCGCTCCGGGGCGGCCCGCTCTCGCTCGAGCTGGCCGGCGTCGCCGACCACGTGGTGGGCGCGGTGCGCGAGGAGGTCTGGGAGGAGGACCTCGAGCGCCGTCCGTTCCGCACGCTCGGCATCGCGGGCGACGTGACGACGGACCTCGGCGGCTACCGCCCGGGACGCGACATGGTGGGGAGCCGCGGCCTCGAGCGCACCTACGAGGACTTCCTGCGCGGCACGCGGGGCCGGATCGTGGAGCGGCTGGAGACCGGCGAGCGCTCGCGCACCGAGCCGGTCGTGGGCGGGGACCTGCGCCTCACGCTCGACGTCGCGCTGCAGGCACGTGTGCATGCGCTCTTCATGCCCGAGGCCGGGCTGGCCCGCGCCCAGCAATGGCACTACGGCTGGGAGGCGAGCGGCGCGCCGAAGCCGATGCCGCTCGACTACCTGGCGGAACTGAACGGAGCGGCCGTCGTGGTGGAGGTCGACACCGGCGACGTCCTGGCGATGGTGTCCTGGCCGACCATCGCGGCGGGCGAGGCCATGGAGGCCTCGGACCGCGCGTCGCGCCTGGCGGTCGTGAACCGCGCGCTGGAGGCGCCGTATCCGCCGGGATCGATCGTGAAGCCGCTCGTCTACGTGAGCGCCGTGCGGCAGGGGGCGTGCGCCGTCGACGAGTCGATCGAGTGCGGCGGGCACTACTTCGGACCGCAGGACCAGTTCGGACGCTGCTGGATCTACCGGAAGCAGAACCAGTTCGCCACGCACAGCCAGAAGATCGGCGGCCCGCTCCCGATCGAGCAGGCGATCAGCCGCAGCTGCAACATCTACTTCTACACCCTCGGCGAGCGGCTCGGCATCGAGCGGCTGGTGGAGAGCTACCGCGGCTTCGGCCTCGGGCAGCGGCTCGACGTCGGGCTCGCGCGGCGCGAGCCGGTGCGCGACGCGGCGGGGCTGGCCGTCGGCGAGCGGCTGCTCGGCGAGCACCCCGGCATCCTTCCGGACGCGTCCCGGCTCCCGGGGATCGCGCGCGACCGCCTGCAGACGGTGATCGCCGCGATCGGGCAGGGGCCGGTCGCGTGGACGCCGCTCCAGGCAGCCAACGCCTACGCCACGCTCGCGCGCGGAGGGCTGCTCCGCGATGCCGACCTGCTTCGCACCGAGGTGCCGGGTCGTGCGCCGCGGCGGACCGGTTCGCTGGGCCTCGACCCGCGCAGCTGCGACCGCGCCCTCGAGGGCCTGCGCCAGGCGGTCGAGGAGAGCCACGGCACCGGGCACCACGTGTCGTACGCGGACCGACGGCAGGAGCCGATCATCAACGCCCCCGGGGTGACGGTGTGGGCCAAGACCGGCACGGCGCAGGCGCCGGCCATGCGCGTGGACGACGACGGGGACGGTGCGGCCGAGCGCACCGTGACCGGGCTCGAGCATGGATGGTTCGTGGGCCTGGTGGGCGACGCCTCCGAGGACCGCCCGCGCTACGCGGTGGCGGTGGTGCTCGAGCACGGCGGATCGGGCGGCCGAAGCGCCGGGCCCATTGCCAACCAGGTGATCCACGCGCTCATCGCCGAGGACTACCTGCGCGGCGACGCGTCCGCGCGGATCCGGCGTGGGGCACCCGAGCCTTCGGGCGACGACGGCGTCGAGCCGACCGGGGGCGCAGGATGAGCATCCTGATCTCCAACTCGCTGCCGCGCGGCCTGCGCCGCGAGCGCGCCGCCGAGGTGCGGGCCGCGCCGCGCGAGTGGGTGCACTGGGCGTGGCTCCCGGTGTTCGCGGCGCTGGCGCTCAGCCTGCTGGGGGTCGCTGCGATCGGGACCACCGAGCCCGCGCTGGCGCGCCGGCAGGTGGGCTACCTGGCGGTGGGGCTGCTGGTGGGCGCGTTCGCGGGTGCGCGCCACTGGCGGTGGATGCGCTCGTGGGCGTGGGCGCTCTTCGCGGTCAACCTGGTGCTGCTGGCCTTCATCCTGGTGCCGTGGGTGCCCGACGCGCTGGTGCGGCCGCGCAACGGCGCGCGGCGGTGGATCAACCTGGGCGCGATGGACTTCCAGCCGAGCGAGCTGGTGAAGCTCACCTGGGTGCTGGCGATGGCGTCCTGGCTGCGCATGACGGCGACGGTGAAGCGGTTCGGGGGCGTGCTGGCGACCATCGCGGTGACGGCGGCGCCGGTGGTGCTCATCCTGCTGCAGCCGGACCTGGACAGCGCGCTCCTCTTCGGGCCGGCGCTCCTGGTGATGCTGCTGGCGGCGGGCGCGCGGCTGCGGCACCTGGCGATCGTGGCCTGCATCGCGGCGGTGCTGGCCCCGTGCAGCTACCCGCTCCTGCGCAAGCACCAGCGCGACCGCATCCATGCGCTGGTGGCGCAGGTGCTCGGGGACACGCGGGTCAACGACGGGATCGGCTTCCAGGCCAGCCGCGCCGTGACGCTGGCGGGCGCCGGCGGGCTCGCGGGCGCGGGCAAGGAGGGCGCGGGCACGCTCATCACCTACAACCGGCTGCCGGAGGAGCACACCGACATGATCTTCGCGGTGATCACGTGCCGCTGGGGGATGCTCGGGGGGGTGCTCCTGTGGGCGCTCGGCGCCGCGTATGCCTTCGGCGCGTTCATGGTGGGGCTGCGGGCCGGGACGATGTTCGGGCGGCTGGTCGCGGTGGGGATCGGGTCGATGGTGTTCCTGCAGCTCCTCGTGAACACGGCGATGACGATCGGCCTGCTGCCCGTCACCGGGATGACGCTGCCCTTCGTGAGCTACGGCGGGTCGAGCCTGGTGGCGCTGTGGCTCACGACCGGCGTGCTGTTCTCGATCGCAAGCCGCCGCGCGCGGGGGTTTGACCTGGACGCGTGACCAGAAAATCACCCCGGGTTGCTTTTCCCATTTTCCGATGACTGCCGTCCCGCC
This sequence comes from Phycisphaerales bacterium, assembly GCA_044351405.1. Taxonomy (GTDB): domain Bacteria; phylum Planctomycetota; class Phycisphaerae; order Phycisphaerales; family SM1A02; genus UBA966. Next base: position 597 of record JBILFU010000099.1, on the reverse strand, counting down.
CATCCCCGCCGCCGTCGCCGAGGCCATCGCCGCGATGGGCATCGAGCTGGAGGCCGGCGACGCCGAGCGCCTGCGCGCGTACCTGGAGGCGCTGCGCGCGGCGAACGAGCGCTTCAACCTCACCGCCGTGACCGAGCCCGCGGAGATGTGGGTCCGCCACGTGCAGGACAGCCTGACGCTGGTCCCGTTCCTGGCGAGCGCGGAGGCGAGGCGCGTGATCGACGTCGGCTCGGGGGGCGGGCTCCCCGGCATGCCGCTCGCGATCGCCATGCCGGACGCACGGCTCACGCTGCTCGAGGCCACCGGCAAGAAGGCCGCGTTCCTGCAGGAGACCGCGGCGGCGCTCGGGCTCGCGAACGTCCGGGTGATCCAGGAGCGCGCCGAGGTCGCGGGCCAGGACCACCACGCGCACCGCGCGCACTACGACGCCGTGGTCGCGCGCGCCGTCGCGCGGCTCAACACGCTGGCCGAGCTCACCGTGCCCTTCGCGCGCGAGGGCGGGACCGTGCTCCTCATCAAGGGCCAGCAGGCCGAGGCCGAGGTCGCGGAGGCCAAGCAGTCGCTCTACCGCCTGCACGCGCAGGTGGTCGATCTGCA
>JBILFU010000088.1:0-7246 GCA_044351405.1 Phycisphaerales bacterium | reverse complement strand
TCGGCACCGGGGCTTCCACGGAGATCGCCATGAGCACGCCCACCGCGCACGCGCCCGCCTCCACCTTCGTGCCTGCCGCCCTCGACGGCAGCAGCTGGGAGGCCCTGCAGCCCTACTACTCGCAGCTCATCGGCCGCACCCTGCACGACGCGGCGTCGCTCGAGCGCCTCCTCCTCGACCGCAGCGAGCTCGACGCCGCCGCCGACGAGGCCGCCGCGAACCTCTACATCGAGATGACCCGCCACACCGACGACGAGCTCGCGCGCAGGCGCTACCTCGAGTTCGTCGAGCATGTCGAGCCCGAGCTCAAGAAGGCCGCCTTCGCGCTCGACCGCAAGGTCGTCGAGTGCCCGTTCGCGCAGCAGCTCGATCAGGACCGCTACGGCATCCTCCTCCGCGGGCTCCGGCGCTCGGTCGAGATCTTCCGCGAGGCGAACATCCCCCTCGAGACGGAGATCACCAAGCTCGACCAGAAGTACAGCGAGGCGAACGGCGCCATGACCGTCACCTTTGACGGCGAGGAGCGCACGCTGCCGCAGATGGCGAAGTACCTGGAGGAGACCGACCGCGCCCGCCGCCAGGCCAGCTGGGAGGCCGTGTCCGCCCGCCGCCTCCAGGACGCCGACCGCATCAACGACCTGTTCGAGGCCATGCTCAGGCTCCGCCACCAGGTGGCGCTGAACGCCGGCTTCCCCAACTACCGCGACTTCCAGCACGCGCGCATGCAGCGCTTCGACTACACGCCGAAGGACTGCGAGCGCTTCCACGAGGGCGCCGAGAAGGTCTGCGTGCCGCTGCTCCGCCGCCTGAACCGCGAGCGCGCCGCCGCGCTCGGCCTGCCCCGCCTGAGGCCGTGGGACCTCAAGGTCGACCTGAAGGGCCGGCCGCCGCTCAAGCCGTTCACGGGCGCCGCGGAGCTGATCGGCCGCTCGGGCGCGGTCTTCCACCGCATGGATCCCGAGCTCGGGCGCATGTTCGACAGCATGCTCGAGGGCGACTGCCTCGACCTCGAGAGCCGCAAGGGCAAGGCGCCGGGCGGCTACCAGTACCAGCGCCAGCGCAGCCGCCGCCCGTTCATCTTCATGAACGCCGCGGGCCTGCACCGCGACGTGATCACCATGGTGCACGAGGCCGGCCACGCCTTCCACAGCATGCTCTGCGCGCACGACCCGCTGGTCGCCTACCGCGGAAGCCCGATGGAGTTCGCGGAGGTCGCGTCGATGAGCATGGAGCTCCTGACCTTCCCCTACCTCGAGGAGTTCTACGGCGCCGAGGACGCCAACCGCGCCCGCCGCGACCACCTGGAGTCGCTCAGCACGATGCTCCCGTGGATCGCCACCATCGACGCGTTCCAGCACTGGATCTACCTGAACCCGACGCACACGCGCAAGGACCGCGAGCAGTACTGGGTCCACCTGAACGACCGCTTCGGCGCCGATGCCGACTGGTCGGGCCACGAGGACGCGCTGCGCTCGCTCTGGCACCGCCAGCTGCACATCTTCGGCATGCCCTTCTACTACATCGAGTACGGCATCGCCCAGCTCGGCGCGCTGCAGATGTGGATGCAGTCGAAGCGCAGCCCGGCGGACGCGCTCGGCAACTACAAGAAGGGCCTCGCGCTCGGCGCGAGCCGGCCGCTCCCGAAGCTCTTCGAGGCGAGCGGCCTGCGCTTCTCCTTCGGCCCCGAGACGATGGGCGAGCTGATGGACGACGTCGGCCGCACGCTCGAGAGGCTCCCTGCCTGAGATCCGCCTGACACCGAACGGACACCCCCACCATGGCAAGCAAGCACAACGTCCTCGTCCTCGGCGCCGGCAAGATCGGCCGCATGGTCGCGAGCCTCCTGCAGGCCTGCGGCGACTACCAGGTCCTCGTGATGGACTCGCACGACGGCTCGCTCCGCGAGACGCTCGCGCTCGCGCCCGGCGCGAAGTCCGCCGCGGGCCGCTTCGACGACGCCGCGGCGATCGACCGCGCGCTGGACGGGCAGTGGGCGGTCGTGAGCTGCGCGCCCTTCTTCTGCAACCCGATGATCGCCGAGCGCGCCAAGGCGAAGGGCGTGCACTACCTGGACCTCACCGAGGACGTCGCCGTCACCAAGAAGGTGATGGAGCTCGCGAAGGGCGCGAGGACCGCGTTCATCCCGCAGTGCGGCCTGGCCCCGGGCTTCATCACCATCGCGGCCAACCACGTGATCCAGGGCATGACCGCGCTGCACGAGGTCAAGATGCGCGTCGGCGCGCTCCCCGAGTTCCCCTCGAACGCGCTCAAGTACAACCTGACCTGGTCGACCGACGGCCTGATCAACGAGTACATCCAGCCGTGCGAGGCGGTGATCGACGGCAAGGTGGTGACCGTTCCCGCGCTCGAGGGCCTCGAGCACATGACGATCGAGGGCATCGAGTTCGAGGCGTTCAACACCTCGGGCGGCCTGGGCACCTTCGCGCTCACGCTCGAGGGCAAGGTCAAGCACCTCTCCTACAAGACGATGCGCTACCCCGGGCACAACGCGATCCTGAAGCTCCTGCTCTGGGACCTCGGCTACCGCGAGCACCGCGAGGAGCTGAAGTCCGCGTTCGAGCGCGCGCTGCCGACCACCCGGCAGGACATCGTGGCGATCTTCGTGAGCGCCGCCGGCCAGGCCGACGGCCGCTACACGGAGCGGACCTACGCGAAGATCGTCCGCCACAAGGAGATCGGCGGTCACCACTGGACCGCGATCCAGATCACCACCGCGTGCGGCATCACCGCCGTGCTCGACCTCCTGCGCGAGGGCAGGCTCCCGCAGGCCGGGTTCGTGAGGAACGAGGACGTCGCGTTCGCCGACTTCATGGCGAACCGCTTCGGCCGGCACTACGCCTGATCAGTCGCGGCGCGGGCCGTCGTCGCGCGGGCGCCCGTCGCGGGGACCGTCGTCGCGCGCGTTGTCGCGCGGGCCGCCGTCGCGAGGACCACCGCCGTCGCGCATGCGGTCGCGGCGCGGGCCGTCGTGCATCGGACCGCCGGCGCCGGGCCCGGGCCCGGGGCCGCCCATCGGGCCGGGCATCGGTCCCTGCACGTGGCGCTCGATCACGCGGAACTCCTCGTGGGGACCCGGGCGCGGCCCGCCCTTGCCGATCGCGATGCCGATCAGGAGGATCAGCACGCCGAGCGCGACGAGGAGCCCGGTGCGGATCCGGCACACGGTCTTCTCGAGCTTCGCGAGCCGCGCAGCGCACGGGCAGCACCCCGGCGAGCAGCACCCGGGCGGGCAGCACGAGGTGCTGCAGCAGGAGGCGGGATTGGACGAGGCGGGTGCGGGATCGGTCATCGGATGGATTCTCCGGTGGCAGTTTGCCACGAACCGCCCCGCGGGGACAATGCGGAGGATGCCCCACCCCGGCGAAACCGCTGCCACGGCCTCCCAGCCGTTTGATTTCCGGAAGCACGGCCACGCGATGGTCGACTGGATCGCCGACTACCTCGAGGGGATCGAGCGCCATCCGGTCCAGTCGCCCGTCGCGCCCGGATGGGTGCGCGCGCAGCTCCCGTCCGCGCCGCCCGAGCGCGGCGAGCCGTGGGAGGCGATCGCGGCGGACATCGACCGCGTCATCCTGCCCGGCATCACGCACTGGCAGCATCCCGGGTTCTTCGCCTACTTCCCGGCGAACGCGAGCGGCCCGAGCATCCTCGGCGAGCTCCTGAGCGCGGGTCTCGGCGTGCAGGGAATGCTGTGGAGCACCTCGCCCGCATGCACGGAGCTCGAGACCCACGTCATGGACTGGCTCGCGGGGATGCTGGGGCTTCCCGCGCACTTCCTGTCCGGATCCACCGGCGGTGGCGTCATCCAGGACACGGCGAGCAGCGCCACGCTCTGCGCGCTGCTCGCCGCGCGCGAACGCGCCACCGGCTTCGCGGGCGACGGCGGCGGCCTGCAGCAGGCAGGCGCCCGGCTCACCTGCTACGCGAGCACGCAGGCGCACTCGAGCATCGAGAAGGCCGTGCGGATCGCGGGCCTCGGCGCGGCCAACCTGAGGCTGGTACCGGTGCGCGGCGACCGCTCGATGGACCCGGCCGCGCTGCGGTCGATGATGGACGCGGACGCCGCCGCCGGCACGCGCCCGTGCTTCGCGGTCGCCGCGGTCGGGACCACGGGCACGCACGCCGTGGACCCGGTGCCGGAGATCGCCGGCGCATGCGCCGCGCACGGCGCGTGGCTCCACGTGGACGCCGCGCACCTCGGGATCGCCGCGCTCTGCCCGGAGTTCCGCGCGATCCACGCGGGCGTCGAGCGCGCCGACAGCTACTGCGTCAACCCGCACAAGTGGATGCTCGTCAACTTCGACTGCGACGCGTTCTGGGTTCGCGACCGCGCCGCGCTCGTGCGCGCCCTGAGCGTGCTGCCCGAGTACCTGCGCAACGCCGCCACGGAGAGCGGCGCGGTCATCGACTACCGCGACTGGCAGGTGCCACTGGGGCGCCGCTTCCGCGCGCTCAAGCTGTGGTTCGTGATCCGCCACTTCGGCGTCGAGGGGCTGCGCGCCCTGGTGCGGCGCCACGTCGCGCTCGCCGCACGGCTTCGCGAGCGCATCGCCGCGCACCCGGCGCTCGAGCTCGTCGATCCGACGCCGTGGTCCCTCGTCTGCTTCCGCGCACGCGCCGGCGACGGCGCGAGCGAGGAGATCCAGCGACGCATCAACGCCTCCGGCCATGCCTTCGTGAGCCACACGAAGGTCGACGGCCGCCACGTCGTGCGCGTCTCCGTCGGCGCGCCGGGCACGGAGGCGCGCCACGTCGACGCGCTCTGGGAGCTCATCCGCGGCGGACCGTGAGGAGCACCACCTCCGGCGCGCAGTGGAGCCGCAGGGGGAACCACGCGCCCGCGCCCACGTTCACGAACAGCGAGCAGCCGCCGCGCCGGTAGTGCCCCGCGCTCAGGCGGTGCGCGAACGACAGGTTCGCCCGCGGCCGGCCCGGGAACGCCACCTGCCCGCCGTGCGTGTGCCCGCTCAGCGTGAGCGGGACCCCGCGACGGACGGCGGCATGGAACGCCTTCGGGTTGTGGGAGAGGAGCAGGTCCGGCACCGCCGGCAGCGCGTCCACCGCGCGGTCGAGCGCGCGCACCGACTGGCCCCAGTCCACGCCGCCCACGAGCAGCGGGTCCGCCGGGTCGCCCGCGCGCATCACCTGGCCGTGCGGCACGCGCAGCGCGTGCAGCTCCGCCAGCGCCACCAGGCGCCTGCCCTCGTGCAGGTGATCGTGGTTCCCGAGCACCAGGAAGCGGCCGAAGGGCGCCTGCACCGCGCCCATCGCCTCGAGGAGCGGCTCGCAGCCGTCGAAGTCCAGGTCCACCACGTCTCCGGTGCAGGCCAGCAGGTCGGGCCGCAGCCGCGCGATCCGCTCCACCGCCTCCACGGCGCGACCCACCGGCATCAGGTCGCCCACGTGGAAGTCGGAGAGGTGCGCAATGCGCATCCCGTCCCGCGACGCAGGCCAGCCGGGCACCTCCAGCTCCACCTCGCGCAGCGCGATCTGCTGCGCGCGGTGCCTTCGCCCCAGCGCACCGAGCGTCAGGCGATCCGCCGCGCGCGTGAGCACCGCGTGACGGATCTTCGCGCGGAGGTAGCCGTTGCCCTTCGCCATGGCTAGAAGCGGATGCTCACCGCACCGAACAGGCCGCGCAGGCCCCCGTCCACCCGCGACGGCCCGTCCACGAGGTCGAAGTCGAAGAGCCGGTAGCCGAACTCCGCGCCGATGTTCGCGTCGAACATCACGGCGAGGCCCGCACGGACCATCCACATCACCTCCGCGTCCGGGATGGACGGGCCGACGCCCGCATTGCAGTAGATGCGCAGGTCCTGCACCAGCGGCACGCGCCCGTCAAAACCGATGCGCACGTCGAGCCCTGCCCCGCCGTACGGCGCGGCCACGGTGCGGTCGAAGCCCGAGGAGAGCCCCGTCGTCTCGTTGGTAAGCGACTGCTCGTAGTGGAAGGCGAGCGCCCCGCCCAGCACCAGGAGCCGCACGTCGAAGAGCGGACGGCCGTTCGCGCCCATCATCGCGGTGGCCTCGGCGCGGTTGGCGCCCGCCGGGTCCCAGGGCCACGGTCGGTCGGCGAGCGGGCGCCAGATCTCGTATCCCACCTCCGCGCCAGCCATCCACGCGCTGTAGCTGCCGGAGATGGGGTCGCCGGCCGCGATCGCCACGGAACCGAAGGTGCCCGCCACCGGCGCCGAGTCCGAACCGCTCTCGGACACCGAGAACCCGAGGCCGCCGAACCGCCAGCGGCCCACGGCCACGGCGAACTCGCCCGCCGCGCCCGCGCTGCCGCCGCCCACCGCGAGGTCCGTGTTGAGGGCGAACGACGTGCCGCCGGCCCCCACCTGCGCCGTTCCGGTGAGGCGCGGAACCCACACGCCGACGTCCGCCGTCACCGCGACGTCGGCCTCGCCGCCGAGGAACGCGGCCGGCGCGGGGGCGGCGTCCCGTGCCGGCACCTGCCCGAGCGCCCCCGCCACGCCGCATGCGACAATGATGCCGAGCATGGCGGAAGCCTACCCATCGCCGCCCCCGCCCCCACGGTCGCCCCGGCCGCCCGGTGCGGTGGACCTCGGCCGCGGTGCGTGGATCCGCCCCGCCGACATGGAGTGGTCGTTCACCACCGCACGCGGGCCGGGCGGGCAGCACGTGAACAAGGCAAGCACCGCGGCCGTGCTGCGGGTGCGCATCGCCGACATCGGCGGGCTGGACGACGCCGCGGCCGAGCGGCTGCGGGCCATCGCCGCCGCGGTCCTCGTGGCGGGCGGCGAGCTCCTGTACCGCTGCGACCTGCACCGCAGCCAGCTGATGAACAAGGAAGCGTGCGAGGGGCGCCTCCGCACCATGGTCTCGCAGGCCGCGGTGCGGCCCAAGGTGCGCAAGAAGACCAAGCCCACCTGGGGGAGCGTCCAGCGCCGGCTGGAGGGCAAGCGCAAGGACGCCCAGCGCAAGCAGGGCCGACGCTGGAAGGACGAGGGCTGATCCGCCGGGGACGGCTCTCCGCCGCCTCCGACGGCTCGCCGCCCGAGGCTGCGCAAAAAGAAGGCGGCCCCCGGACCGAGGTCCGGGGGCCGCTGGAACTCACGATTGGCTCACCCCCGCAGGCGGGGCGAGCGCCCGGGGGTCAGATGCACGCACCCCACGAGCCGAGGAGCAGACCGAGGTCCGCGCCGTTCACGACGCCGTCGGTGTTGAGGTCGGCCGCGCAGCCGGGGCAAACTCCCCACGC
>JBILFU010000087.1:0-7256 GCA_044351405.1 Phycisphaerales bacterium | reverse complement strand
GGCACGCAGCCGTTCGGGAAGATGTAGCGGTCGATCCAGGGGTCCGCGATCGGGCGCGAGCGGTCCTGCCCGCAGGTCTGCAGCAGGAAGAGCCCGCCGGGCGCGGTGGCGGCGCGCGCGGCGCGGAAGAACTCGCCGTGGTTCCTCCAGCCGACGTGCTCCACCATGCCGACGCTCACCACCTTGTCGAACGCGCCCGGGAGCCGCGCGGGCAGGTCGCGGTAGTCCATGCGCAGGTACTCGACCTCGCGGCCGGGCGCGTGGCGGCGGGCGAAGTCGAGCTGCCCGTCGGCGATGTTGATCCCCGTGACGCGGCAGCCGTGGCGCTCGTGCATCCACCGCGCGAGCCCGCCCCAGCCGCAGCCGATGTCGAGCACGCGGTCGCCGGGCCGCAGCCGCAGCTTGCGGCAGATGAGGTCCATCTTCGCCTCCTGCGCGGCGTCCAGGTCGTCCGCTGCCGCGTCCTTGAAGTAGGCGCAGGTGTACTGGTTGTACGGGTCGAGGAACGACATGTAGAGCCCGTCGTCGATGTCGTAGTGCCGGCGCGCCACCTGCCCGGCGCGCCGCCGCGACTGCAGGTTGAGGAGCCGCGCGCGCAGCGCGTGCAGCCCGGTGCGCCAGTTGCGCTCCACCACCCGCTCGCCGCCCGCAGCCAGCGTGCGCGCGGTCATCTCGTCGAGCGCGTCGCAGTCCCACAGCCCGTCCATGTACGACTCGCCGAGTCCGAGCGTCCCCTGCGCCAGCACGCGGTCGAAGAAGGACTCGTCGTGCACCCGAAGGTCCCACGGGCGGCCGCCGCCCACCTTCACGTCGGCGGCGTCGAGGACCTGTTCGCAGAGCTTTCGGGATCCCATGCGGGGGAACTTAGGAGCGCGCGGCGCGGGCGGGGAAGGGGAGCGGTCCCTGAAACGGAGGAGTGCGCGGTTATCCTTGCGACGCTCCGGCACCCACGCGATGAAGCTTTCGAGCATCGAGTCCCTTGTTCGCGCGCTGAACGATGCACGGGTGCCGTTCGTCGTCGTGGGCGGGCTCGCGGTCGTCGCCCATGGCTACGGGCGGCAGACGCAGGACGTCGATCTGGTGATCCGCCTCCGCGCCGACGTCGCGGAGCTCACCTCGATCCACGGGAGTCGGCCCTGAACGAGCCTGCCGACTGGTCTCGCGCCACCTTTGAGGGCAACCGCCGCGCGCAGCACGCGGAGTTCCTGGCGCTCTCGTTTCGCGAGAAGCTCATCCGTCTCGAGCAGATGTCCGAGGTCGAGCGGCGGCTGCGCGCCGCAGGTGCCGCCGACGTCCGGCGCGACGGCGATAAGGGCGGGGCGCAGGGGCGCTGAGAGGCCCAAACAACGACAAACCCGCAGGCACTGCCTGCGGGTCCGTCCGAATGGGCGATACTGGATTCGAACCAGTGACCCCACGCGTGTGATGCGTGTGCTCTAGCCAGCTGAGCTAATCGCCCGGAGCGTTCAATGATAGCGGCGCCGCGGAAGGCGACGCAACGCACGGCTCGGATGGTTATTGCGCTCCGCGGGCGTCGGAGGCGGGAGTTGCCCCGTGCGTCCGGGGGCCTGACGTCGCTCCCCGCGTCACTTCTGCTGGACGCCCTGCTCGGCCTTCAGGCGGCGCATCGCCTCCTGCGTGGCGCGCTCCATCTGGTCGTCGGAGAGCTGCCTGGGGGCGCCGGCGTCCTCCCGGGAGAGCTCCTCGCCCGCGTCCTTCATGCCCTTCTTGAACTCGGTGATCGACTTGCCGATGTTGCGGCCGACCATGGGCAGGCGGCTGCCGAAGATCAGCAGGCCGATCACGCCGATCACGAGCAGTTCGGTGGTGCCAAGGCCGAAGATGGCGAGGACGGGTGCGGCGGTCGTCATGCCCGGAGTGTAACGGGATTTCTGCACATTTTTCCGGGGGTGGCCGATATCCCCCCGATGCTCGCCGCATTCACCGCCGGTCCGTCGTCCGTCCGCCGCCTCCGTCGCGCCCATGCGGGTGCCGCGCTCCTCGGCGCCGCCGCGCTCGCGCTGGCGGGCACCGTGCTCATGGGCGGCTGCGAGGCACCCAAGAAGGCCGAGCCCGCGCTCGATCCCGACTTCCAGCTGCCGCCCGGCCGCCACGGGCTCCGCAAGCTGCAGCGCGAGGAGTATCCCGACCTGGCCGCCGCGTTCGCCGCGCGCGACGACCGCTTCGCGCGCGCGATCGACCACAGCGCCGACTGGTTCATGACCGGCACCAGCCGCCAGAACTATTCCTCGGAGCAGATGGGCCCGATCTCGCAGGTGGTCAACGGGCACGAGCATGCCGCCGCGAGCGTCTACGCGTTCCGCGAGCTGATCCGCTCCAGCCCCGACGCCGCCGCGTTCCAGAAGGCGGTCTACGACCAGTTCGACGTCTGGCAGACCGTCGGCTACGACGGCAAGGGCAAGGCGCTCATCACGGGCTACTGCTCGCCCGAGTTCAAGGCCAGCCAGACGCGCACCGACACGTTCCGGTTCCCGCTCTACCAGCGCCCGCAGGACCTGGTGACCGACAGCGTCACCGGCGAGCCGCTCGGCCGCCGCGGCGCCGACGGCACCATCGGACCGTGGCCCACCCGCCGGGAGATCATGGAGTCCGGGCAGCTCGCCGGCAGCGAGCTGATCTGGCTCTCGAGCGCCTTCGACGTCTATGTCTGCGAGGTGAACGGCAGCGCCAAGCTCATCCTGCCGGACAACTCGGTGAAGTACGTGGGCTACGCCGGCAAGACGGGCCGCGAGTACGTCGGCCTCGGCACCACGCTCGTCAAGGAGGGCGTGATCACCCGGCGCGAGCGCAACCTGCCCACCATCCGTCGGCTCTACGAGCGCGACCCGGCGCTGGTGCAGAAGTACATCGACCGCAACGAGAACATGGTCTTCTTCACCATGTACGACGGCAAGAACTGGCCGAAGGGCTCGCTCGGCGTCCCCGTCACCGACCATGCGTCGGTGGCCACCGACAAGAAGATCTTCCCGCGCGGCCTGGTCATGCTGATGGACACCAAGGTCGCCGACTACGCGGGCCGCATGAACGAGTTCGACCGCTTCATGATGGACCAGGACACCGGCGGCGCCATCCGCGCCGCGGGCCGCGCCGACCTCTACATGGGCGTCGGCGCCGCCGCCGAGATCCTGGCCGGCAACCAGTACGCCGACGACGGAACGTTCTACTACTTCGTGCTGCGGCCGGAGTTCGTGGCCAAGTACCCGCTGCCCGCGAAGGCGCCGGCCGCGGGTGCGCCCGCTCCCGCGGCGCCGCAGCCCGGGGCAGCCCGCGCGCCGCGCACGCGCCCGGCCGCGGCCGGCGATCCGGCCAACGGCGACGATGCCTCGGCCTCGCCGCCTATGGCCTCGCCGCTGCGTCCGTCGGACCCGAAGTGACCGCGCCGGTCGGCTTCATGCACTGCACGTTCAGGCTGATCGGCACGCCGCCGAACTCGAGCTCCGACGTGTCCTTGTAGAGCCCGAAGCTCCTGACGCGCCGGAAGTTCCGGAAGCCGTGGTGCGTGAGCATCCCGCACAGGATGTTGAACGTGAACCCCACCTTGTGGAAGTCGAACGGCTCCACCTGGCCGCCCATCACCATGCGCTGCACGTGCCACTGCGCGTTCACGTCCTGGCGCGTCTGCAGGATCAGGCCGGCGAGGATCTCCAGGTCCGGCACCGCGATCATGAGCGTGCCGCCCGGCATGAGGACGCGCCACGCCTCGCCGAACGCGGTGGGCAGCTCCTGCTGGTAGCCGAGGTGCTCGTAGACGTGCGACGCGTAGATCTCCGCGACGCTGCCGTCGGGGAACATCGAGAGGTCGCTGCAGGTCGACCTCACGTCGACGTGCGGCCGGTCCTCGACGTTGACGATCAGCCAGCCGGGCTTGGGATCCCAGCCGCCCAGGTGGAGGCGCAGTCCCTTGGCGCCGGCGAACCTCGCTGCCTGCTGCTCGCGTCCGTCGCTCATCGCGGGCCGAGTGTATCGGTGCGCACCTTCGGGCTCTCGAAGGGCGGGGGGCCGCGGAAGCCGCGCCCGGCGTTCCACTCGAGCCGCGCGAAGCCAGCCGGCGGAATGCGCGGGCGCGCGTGGTCGCGGAGCTCGGGCTCCGCGGCGCGGCGTGCGGCGACCTCGTCGCGGAAGCGGGCCTCGTCGTGCGCGACGGCCGCCATCCCCGCCGCGAGGCCGAGCGCCCAGGACGGCACCAGGATCCACGCGGCACGCCGCAGCGTGGACCAGTTCATGGCGAAGGAGGGCGGCCGCTCGTGCGGGGCGCCGCACTCGGGGCAGGGGCCGCCGCGGTTGGCGTAGCCGCAGGACGGGCAGCGGCCGTCGCGCCAGCGGCGCTCGGGGATCGCGTGCTCCCAGATGGCCTGCGGAAGGTCAATGATCGCTCCCATGGGCACGATGGCGAGCATCGCGATCGCCGTGGCCGCGGCAAGCAGGATCCAGTCGGACGCGCGCGGCCCGAAGCCGCCGACGAGCCCGCGGCAGGTGACGGTGGCCGCGGCCGCGTAGAGCGTCGCGGGCACCGCGAGCGCGATGCGCCACCCGACCGCGACGCCGTGCGGGGTGCTCGCGCCGGGCGGAGCGCTCGCGCCGTGCGGGGCGCTCACGCGCCCGGCCTTCGGCTCGGCCACGGCGCGCCCGGGAAGCCGTACTCGGCCCAGCGGCGGTCGACCAGCGCGGCGGTCGCGAGGTCCGCGCCCACGAGCGGCGGGTACTCGCGGACGGGCAGGCCGCGGCGTGCGGCGTCGGGCCGCTTGCGCGTGGCGTCCACCGCGATGCGCCGTCCGCGGCGGAACAGGTCTCGCGTCAGGTCGGCGTTCGATGCGAGCAGGAAGAAGGCCGCGGCCCACGGCTCGAGCGCGGATCCGAGCCTGCCGACCGCGGCCTGCGCGTCGCGGACGATGATGAGGTCCGCCGCGCCGCGGTCGCCCGGCAGCGCGGCGAGCGCGGCCTCGGCCAGGCGCACCTCCGCGCCGGGGGCGTGCTCGTGGATGCCGATCACCGCGAGGCGGCCGCCCCCGACCTCCGGAAGGTCGACGGTGGCGCGCGGGTCCGCCGCGCGGGCCACGCGCAGGAGCGCGTCGTGCGCGTCGGCGATCGCGGCATCGGCCGGCATCTCGATCGCGCCGAGCGGCACGCCGTGCCATGCCTCGCCCTCGCGCTTGGCGGTGCAGTCGAAGCCGAGCTTCGTGCCGGCGCCGATCCAGGGCGCGCTGTGGTCGAGGATGTCGAGCGGTCCCTCGACCGCCACCGTGTCGCGCAGGAAGTCGCAGGTGCGGAACGCGTGGCGCATGGCCGCGGCCTCGTCGTGGATGGGTGCGTCGCCGTCGAAGACGAACACCATCTTGGTCCACGCCATCTGCCCGGCGCCCCAGACGCTCGACATCACGCGGCGCGCCTGCAGCGGGTAGGCCTTCCTGATCCGCACGAACGCCGCGTTGTGGAAGCAGCCGAACACCGGGAGGTGGTAGTCCTCGATGTCGTGGACGATGGTGCGCAGCAGCGGGAGGAAGACGCGCTCGGTGGTCTTGCCGAGGTAGTAGTCCTCCTGCGGAGGAAGCCCCACGACGGTGGTCGGGTAGACGGCGTCGCGCCGGTGCGTGATGGCCGTGACCTCGACCAGCGGATAGCGGTCCGGCAGGCTGTAGAAGCCGGTGTGGTCGCCGAACGGGCCCTCGAACACGGCGCCCGGGCCGAGCGGTTCGCCGGACGACGGATGCCAGCCGACGGGGCCGCAGTCCGTGCTCACCCAGCCCTCGATCACGATCTCGCTGTTGGCGGGCACCCAGAGCGGCACGGTCCTCGCGCGCACCATCGGGATGCCGCCGCCGTTGAGGAAGCCGCACATCAGGAGCTCGCTGATCCCGGGTGGCAGCGGGGCGGTGGCTCCGTAGGGGAGGACGGGCTCGCCGCCGAGGCAGATGGCGACGGGCATGCGCTCGCCGATCGCCTTCCAGCTCCGCCAGTGGGCCGCGCCGTCGTGGTGCATGTGCCAGTGCATGGCCAGGCGCGTCGGGCCGACGAGCTGGCTCCGGTACATGCCGATGTTGTGGCTCGCGGGGCGCTCGGCGCCGCGGTCGTCGGCGTGGATGGTGTGCATCCCCGCGAGCGTGACGTAGCGCCCGCGGCCGCCGGCGGTGCCGGCGGCGTGCGCGTCCATGGGGAAGCCGACCGCGGCGGGGTCGCCGTCGAGCGGCCAGCACTTGATGATCGGGAGCCGGGTAAGGTCGACCTCGCCGCGGGAGGCGAGCTTGACGACCTCATGGCACGGGCCGGAGCGCTGCCGCCTCGGCGCCACGCGCAGGAGCGGGAGGAACTCGCGGGCCCGGGCGAGCGCCTCGCGTGCGCCGCGCGGCGGCACGGGGCGCGTGAGCGAGGCGATGCGGTCGCCGATCGCGGCGATGCCGCGCGGGTCGCGGTCCACGCCGAGGGCCATCTCCATGCGCCGGTAGCTGCCGAACACGTTGATGGCGAGCGGGAAGTCGCAGCCGCGGACGCGCTCGAAGAGGAGCGCCTTCCCGCCGCGCGCGGCCATTGCGGGGTCGAAGGCGGCGGCCGAGCCGCTGCGCGCGGCCGGCATCTCGGCGGCGCGGTCCGCGATCTCCGCGACCTCGAGCTCCGGGCTGACCTCCGCGCGCACGCGGTGCAGCTCGCCGGCGCGCTCGAGGGCATCGAGGAACTCGCGGAGGCCGCGGTGCATCCCGTGATGGTAGGAGGATCTAGCATCCCCGTCCCGTGCTCGCCGTCGACCTCCACGACGTCACCAAGACCTACCGCGGCCGCGTGCAGGCGCTGCGCGGCGTGTCGCTCGCCGTGCGCGAGGGCGAGATCTTCGGCCTGCTCGGGCCGAACGGCGCGGGCAAGAGCACGCTGGTGAAGATCGTCATGACCGTGGTGCGCCCCACCTCGGCCGGCGGCACCGTGCTCGGCGATCCGCTCGGCACTCAGGAGACGCTCGCGCGCGTCGGCTACCTGCCCGAGCACCACCGCTTCCCGCCGTACCTCACGGGCCGGCAGGTGGTCGACTTCTTCGGCGCGCTGTGCCGCGTGCCGCGCGCCGTGCGCCGGCCGCGCGTCGACGGGCTGCTCGCGCTCGTCGGCATGCAGGGCTGGGCCGACCGCCGCGTCACCACCTACTCGAAGGGCATGCAGCAGCGCATCGGCATCGCCGCCGCGCTCGTCAACGACCCGCGCCTCGTGGTGCTCGACGAGCCGACGGACGGCGTCGACCCCGTCGGCCGCCGCGA
>JBILFU010000086.1:0-7279 GCA_044351405.1 Phycisphaerales bacterium | reverse complement strand
CGGCGGGCGTGTCGGTGCCGGGGGAAGGCATGGGCGGGGAAGGGTAGCCACAAAAGCACCGCCTGCCCGGACCGGGCCGGGCAGGCGGGAAGGTGTCGATCGTCGCGGCCGGGGGGCGGTCAGACCGCAGGGCCCCAGCGCGAGAGCAGGATGCCCAGGTCTCCGCCGTCCACCACGCCGTTGCCGTCGAGGTCCGAGGCTCCGCTGCCGCCCCAGTTGGCCAGCATCACGCCGAGGTCCGCGCCGTCGACCGCTCCGTTGCAGTCGAGGTCGCCGCCCGCGCAGGGCGCGCTCGGGACCTTGGAGGCAATGGCGATGCTGCCGGAGGTGCGGAAGAAGCCCACGCTGGCGTCGCCGGCCGCCGGCGCCGAGGTGGCGTCGAACCAGAAGTTGTACATGGTGGACCAGCGCAGCGCGTTGGCGTTGGCGTTCTGCGCGAAGGTCTCGGTGCACTGCCACCTTGCCGTGCCGCCCGAGTTGGTGAAGGCCCAGTCGGTGCTGTTGTAGGCCTCGCCCGAGTGGTAGGCGATGTCCTTGAAGCCCGCGTTGGTGATCACCACGCCGGCCGGGACGGGCACCGAGAAGCTCGCGCCCGCGGCGTGCGAGTTCAGGTTGAGCACCGCGTACTCGTAGCGGTAGGTGCCGTTGCCGTTGTTGGTGACGTTGGTGCCCACGATGTACCGGCCGTCGGCGGCGTCGCCGGCGTTCACGACGGCGGTCGTCGGGTAGACGGTCGCCAGGTGGTAGATGGCCGGCTTCTGCTGGATCGTGGAGCCGGAGAGCGTCAGCGGGTAGGTGCCGCTCGAGATCGTCGAGCCCACGGTGAACGTGCGGTAGCTCGCGTTGTTGTTGTCGTTGTTGTTGGACGCGTCCTCGGGGTGCACGTACTGGCATTCGGCCAGGTAGACGGCGCCCGTGTTGAGGGTCGGGTTCAGGTCGTTCTGGGCGATCTGCACGCGACGGGCGATGTTGGTCTGTCCCGTGGGCAGGGCGGGCCAGGACGCCACCTCGGAGTTGGTGTCCGCCGGGAACACGCCGTTCGACGGATTGACCTTCGACCGGGGACCGAGGTCGCTCTGCGTGCCGTTGAGGCTCGCGGTGTACGGGTCGCTGCAGCCGATGCCGAGCAGGCTCGGGCAGCCGCTGCCGGCAGACTGGCACGTGCCGCACAGCGTCTGCTGCAGGGCGCAGAAGCCGTACTTCATCCAGCTCATGCCGATCTGCTCGATGCGGCCGCCCTTGATGCGGTAGGCGTTCTGCGGGATGACCGGGTGGTTCGCGGTGTTCGCGAACCAGCTGAGCTGCGACGTGCCGATGTTGCAGCTGGTGGAGCCGAACGAGTAGGCCATCCACACCACGCCGTTGACGGTGTTCTGGTTGTAGCGGCCGACGTCGGGAATGGCGCCGACGATCACGTCGGGTCCGGCCATGATCGGGGCGGAGCCGCCCTCGCCCGGGAGTGCGACCGCGGTCATCTGGCCGACCGAGAGTGCCGCGCCGGCGCAGGCCAGCGTGCCGATGAGGAGGCGTGCCTTCATGTCTCTGGATTCCTTCGAAATCGTGATGCGTGTCGTGGTCCCCGGCTGACGGGGGCCATGGTGATTTATAGGCCCGGACGGAGGGGACGGAAGCGAAATCCTTACGGTTTGCCGACGCCTCCGGTTCGCGGACTTCCGCCTCCGGCTCAGCCCCAATTTGAGAGGAGTAGTCCGAGATCGGCGCCGTTCACGGAGCCGTCTCCGTTCAGGTCGCCCGGGCAGGGGGTTCCGCAGGCGCCCCAGCCCGCGAGCAGCAGCCCGAGGTCCGCGCCGTCGACGGCGCCGCTGCAGTCGATGTCGCTGGTTCCGCACGGGCCGAAGGGCACGCGGGTCGCCGCGAAGACGGTCTCGCCCGACTTGAAGAGCCCGAGCAGCGAGTTCCCCGGGGCGGGCGCGGCATCCGAGTCGAACCAGAAGTTGTAGAGCGTGCCCCAGCGCAGGGCGTTGGCGTTGGGGTTCTGCGCCGCGCTCTGCGCGCACTGCCACCGGGCCAGGCCGCCGCCGGCGGAGAACGTCCAGTCCGTGCCGTCGTAGGGTTCGCCCGAGTGGTACGCCACGTCGCGGAAGCCCGCGTTCCACGCGGACGCGGCCCCCGGCAGCGGCACGGCGAAGCTGCCGCCCGCCGCATCCGAGTTCATGTTGAAGACCGCGAACTCGTAGTGGTACGAGCCGTCCGGGTTGGCGGTCACGTTGCTGCCGACCACCCAGCGTCCGTCGGGGCCGTCGGTGGCGATGACCTGCGCGCCGGGCACGACGATCGGCCAGTGGAAGATCGCCGGCTTCATCTGGAACGTGGGGCCCGAGAGCGAGATGTTGTACGCGCCGCCCGTGAGCGAGCCCACCGTGAACGCCCGGAAGCTCGCGTTGTTGTTGTCGTTGCCGGCCGCGGCATCGTCGGGGTGGACGTACATCGCCTCGGCCAGGTAGACGGCACCCGCATTCAGCGCGGGGTTGAGGTCCTCGCCGCGCATCTGCACGCGGCGGGCGATGGTCGCCTGCCCGGAGGGGGCGGCGGGCCACTGCGTGCTGCCGGTGGCGGGAAACTGGCCCGTGGTCGGGTTGACCTCGTAGCGCGGTCCCAGGTCGCCCTGGTTGCCGTTCAGGCCGGCCGTGTACGGGTCGCTGCAGCCGACGCCGAGCTCGCTGGTGGCGGATCCGCACCCGATGCCGCCGGGCTGGCAGGTGCTGCAGAGCGATTCCTGCAGCGCGCAGAAGCCGTGCTTCATCCAGCCGACCCCGATCTGCTCGATGCGCCCGCCCTTGATGCGGTAGGCGTTCTGCGGGATCACCGGGTGGTAGGGCGTGTTCTGCCACCAGCGGAGGTTGACCGCTCCGATGTTGCAGCTCGTCGACCCGAAGGCGTAGGCCATGATGCTGACGCCGTTGACGGTGTTGGCGCCGTACTTGGCCACGTCCGGGATGGCGCCGACGATGACGTCCGGTCCCGGCAGCAGCGAGCTGCTCCCGCCGGAGCCCGGGACGGCCGTCGCCGACATCTGGCCGACGGTCAGCGCCGCGCCCATGGCGGCAAGGGAAGCGACGAGCACGCGGGTCTTCATGGTGGGAGCGGTCCGTGGGGTGTGGGGACGTCGTCCGGGCAGTGCCGGATGGCGTCCTCGCTCGGTGAAAGGTAGCCGTCAATCCCGGGGCGGGTAGGGAAATCCCATGGAAAAGCCCCGCTCCCGACGGATCGGAAGCGGGGCCTTAGAAGGATCCACGGAGCGTTGGCGCTCCGGGTGATGGTTCGTTGCGCCGCTGCGTCAGCGGCGTCGGCGTCCGGCGACCAAGCTCGCCACTCCGAGGAGCGTCACGGCGCCGGGGGCGGGGACGAACTGGTAGCGGGCCTGACTGGTCTGGCCGGTCACGCCGTCCTTGATGGAGGCATTCGCGGCGAACTTGAAGGTGCCGCCCGTGCCGTCGCCGATCTTCCGGTCGTTGCCGGCAACCACCAGGTGGGCCACCCAGATGCCGTGGGTGGCAGCCGTCGAGTCGGCGGGCGCGCCGGCGGCACCGGAGAGCTTGACGCTGTCGGTCCGCGCGAAGCTGCCGGCCCAGGTCGACATCAGCTCGGCGGTGTTGTCGACGGACGTCGGGTCTCCGGTGTACCAGCCGGCACCCGAGTTGCCGGGAGGCGCGAAGGGAATGGTGGTCGCCGCGGCCGAGGCCGGGGTGGCGTTCCACGAGGTGCCCGTGAAGTTCGGGTCGCCGACGGTGTTGGTCGAGGCGTAGTACTCGCCGCCGTAGGAGCCGCCCGAGAAGGTGCCGGCCGTCATGAAGCTGTCGTCCGCGGTGTTGCGGGTCGACGTGAAGCCGGCCGCGTCCGGCTTCCAGGTCTTGCTGGCCAGGCCGGCCTTCTGGACGTAGGTGCCGTTGGACTCGGTGTCGTAGACGTTGAGGAACTTGTCGCTCGTGTTCGTGACCGCCGCGAAGACGTCGATCACGGTGTTCGCACCGACGTTGCGGCTGAAGGCGACGAAGCCGGTGAAGCCGGCATCCGCGGAGGCGACGAGCGAGGCGGCGCCGAGCATGCTGACAAAAGCGATCTTCATTTCTGAGGGTCCTTTTCCCCGCCCGAGGCGGGTTCTGAGATGAGGGCCAAGTTTGAGCGCCGCCCTTTTCCGCGAGGCCTTGGGGTGGCCTCAGGCGACTCCGCACTTGGTCTTGAGAAGGTAATCCGGTATCCGGGGCGGTCAAGTGAAGCGCGCGTGTTTTTTGAATTCCCGCCGGGATGATTCTCGTTGATTTTCCGTAAGTTTCAGGCAAAAGCGACCGCCCGGGCCAGGTCGGCCCGAGTGGTCGATGGGAGCGTGTTGAGGGCAGTCGCGGCGGCGCCGTCGCTGTTATTGGGCGCTGTCTAGGCCCGGCGACGGCGGAATCCGCCGGCCGCTGCCATGGCGAGGAGAGACAGGGCTCCCGGCGTTGGGATCGAGAATTCCGCCAGAGACGTGGTGTTGGGGCTCCCGGCGTTGACCTTCCCGAAATAGAACGCCTCGAGCCGGTAGCTGCCGGCCACGGTGATGGTGACGTTCGTGGTGCCGCTGGCGGTCTTGGGCCAAGAGCCGCCGACCGTGGTGAATGTCCCGTTGGTGAAGGTGAGCGAGGCGAAGACCGTCTCGTTCGCGCTGTTGACGATCCGCCAGCCGCCGGAGTCGGACGTATGGGACCACGCCCACTTCACCTCCACGATCCTGCCGACGGTGAGGTCGTAGAGCCCGTTGCCCAGCGAACTGCCGCGATAGACCGTGGTGGGCGTCATCGTCGACGAGATCTGCAGGAAGGTCGCGGTCGACGCCAGGCTGGTCGAGGCGTTGCCGTACACCGCGCTGCCGACGTTGGCAACGATCGGCGAGTGGTCCGGCGCGCTTTGGCCGATCGACAGCAGCGTGGTGGTGTTGAGCATCATCTTGGACTCGACGTTGAACCTCGAGACCACGACGGCTGCTTCAGAGTTGTTCGCCAGGCAGGCGGACGACACGAAGGTCGCCGCGAGCACCAGGCGCCCAGAGCACCGCCTGGGTTGGTTCGCGGGATCGATCGGCATGCGGGACGCTGCCGGCCCGCATCGGGGGCGCGCTCGGTCGGACCGGGCACCAAGATCACGGCGAAGGGGGAGTGAGCTCATGTGAGCGGTTCCTGCCAGGGGTCGGGTCAAGGTCGAAGTCGAGGGGAGGTTGGTGCAGTGACGGTGCGCGAGGCGCGGCTCAGCGGTTGCCTGCCCGGCGCCGGCGGCCCTGCCGCAGGCCGGCGAGTCCGAGGAGCACGATCGCGCCGGGTGCGGGCACGGCGAAGGTCTGCGACTGGCGCACCTGCTCCGTGACGCCGGTGATCATGTTCTTCGTGGTCGCGAACCCCGCCCAGCTGATGGTGGCATCGGCGGTGCCCGCGAGCACCAGGTGCGCGCACCAGATGCCGAAGCCGCCCGCAGCGCCCTGGCGGACGCCGGCCACGGACCCGAGGTCCTCGGCGAAGAGCGAGTCCGACGGCGGGTCGGCCGTGTACCACCCGGCTAGCGCGGGGACCATGGTGGCCGGCGCGCTGGCAGGCGTCCCGTTCCAGGACGTTCCGTTGAAGTTCGGGTCCGCGGCGGTGGTGATTCCTGCGTAGACGGTGGGATCGCCCGCGTACCGGGAGGCCCCGATGGTCATGAAGCTGTCGACGGACTCGCGCGTCGAGGTGAAGGTGACGGCGTCGGGCTTCCAGGTCTTCGTGGCGTTGCCGGGAGCCTGGTAGAAGCCGCCGGCGGCGTCGGTCGAGATGGACGCGTCGTAGATGTTGAAGAGCTTGTGGTCGGCGGAGGTCGTCACGGCGAACACGTCGACGACGGTGTAGTTGCCGATGTTGCGGACGAATCCGGCGTAGCCGTTGAAGGCGGCGGAGGCCGCGGAGGCGGCGATTGCGGATCCGGCGATGGCGAGGGAGGCGGTGAAGGAGGAGTTCATTGGGTGTGTCCTTGGGAAGAGGGGGAATCGAGGGGTCGGGGAATCGGGGAAGCGAGCGGGGCGACGCCCGGTCAGGCGGGGCGCCGACGGGAGCGAGTCACGGCCAGTGCGCCGAGAACCGCGGCGGCGCCTGGGGCGGGAACGAACTGGTAGGTGGCCTGCGTGGTGGCGCCTGTGATGCCGTCCTTCACGGAGGCGGACGCCTGGAAGGAGAAGTTGTAGCCAATCTGCCGGAAGTTGTTCGCGACGACCAGGTGCGCGCACCACACGCCGTACACGGCACTCGACGACCACGACGGGAACGGCCACGCCGGCGGGAAGTCGCCGCTCACCAGGCTGGAATCGGTGCGGCGGAAGCCGCTGCCCCAGCTGGACATGTTCTCCGCCTGGATGTCGGTCGAGAGGGGATCCTGCGTGTACCACCCGGCCAGGGCCGGGATCGCGATCGCCGGGTCCGAGGTGGGGCTGGGGCTCCAGGAGGTACCCGTGAAGTTCGGGTCGCCTGCGGTGCTGGCCGACGCGAACCCGCCGGGGCCGGTCCCGATGGTCATGAAGCTGTCGTCGCTGGTGCTGCGGCTCGAAGACGCCTCCGGGCGCCAGGCCTTCGCCGACGCGGTGTTGCGCTGCGTGAAGATGCCGTCGGACTGCACGTTGTAGACGTTGAGCAGTCGGTCGTTCGCGTTGGTCACCGCGGCGAAGATGTCGATGACGGTGTACGAGCCCGTGTTGCGGCTGTAGGCCACGAACCCGGCGAAGCCAGCGTCGGCGCTGGTGACGATGATCGCGGAAGCGGCGGTTGCGAAGATTGCGGTGCGCATGCGTGGATCCTTTTCCCGCCCTGCGGGCGGATTTCTGTTGCCGTCGGCTGCGCCATCACACGCAGCCGGGGCGAGGGGGTTGGAGGGTCGCCAGGCTTGGAAAGAGCGGGCCGGGCGGTTTGGGGAACGGGGAACTGTGGGTCAGGGAACTCGGTCGCGTGCCATCCCGGTGGGGGCTGGCCTGGGCGGCCAGCCCCCGATGTCCGGGGTCAAGCAGGGGTATGAGGGCAGTGTCTTGCCGTGATTAAGCGCGACGGCGGCGCGAGGAGAGGAGGGAGGAGACGCCGAGGAGGGCCAGGGCGCCCGGGGCAGGGATGTTGTAGGTGGCCTGGGTGGTGAGGCCGGTGACGCCGTCCTTGATCGAGGCCGAGGCCTGCCAGGTGAAGTCCACGCCGATCACCTTGTTGGTGCCGGCCACGACCAGGTGCGCGCACCAGATGCCGTAGGTGGCGGCGCTGGAGTTCGCCGGGGCCGCGTAGCCACC
>JBILFU010000085.1:0-7304 GCA_044351405.1 Phycisphaerales bacterium | reverse complement strand
CAGGCCGGACGCCGCGATCCTCGCCTTCGGCACGATGGCGCTCGAGAGCGCGGAGGCGATCGAGCTCCTCGGCGAGACGAAGGTCGACCTCTACGACGCGCGCTTCGCGAAGCCCGTCGACGTCGCGCTCCTCAAGGACCTGCTCGGCCGCTCGATCCCGGTGATCACGGTCGAGGACCACTCGATCCGCGGCGGCTTCGGCGCCTGCGTGCTCGAGGCGTGCAACGAGCACGGGCTCGACGCGCGCCTGGTCACGCGACTGGCCCTGCCCGACCACTGGATCCACCACGGCGAGCGCAAGGAGCAGCTCGTCGACGCCGGCCTCGACCCGGCGGCGATCGCCCGTGCGGTGCGCGGCGCGATCGAGCGCCACCCGGTGCCCGCCGCGGCGCGCCACCCCGGCCGACCGGTCGGCGCCGCCTGACGCCGCAACCGCCCACGCCCCGCCGAACGGACTCGGAGACAACGATGGCCATCCTCGTCATCCAGCACTCGAAGCTCAGCGACGCCGGCCACCTCGGCGCGGCGCTCCGCACCCACGGCCAGAAGGTTCGCACCGTGCGGATCGACCAGGGCCAGCCGCTTCCGCCCGACCTCGACGACGTGCACGGCGTGGTGAGCCTCGGCGGTCCGCAGTCGGCGAACGACGGCGACGCCTGGGTCGCGCAGGAGCAGTCGCTTCTCCGCGATGCGCACGCGGCCGGCATCCCGGTGCTCGGCCTGTGCCTCGGCGCGCAGATGCTCGCCAAGGCGCTCGGCGGCGAGGTCGCCAGGATGCCCAAGCCCGAGATCGGCTGGGTCGGCGTCAGGCAGGCATCGATCGGCGTGGAGGACGTGCTGCACCCCGGCATCGGCTGGTCGCAGCGCGTGTTCGCCTCGCACGGCGAGCACGTGAGCAGGATGCCGGAGGGCGCGACCCTCGTCATGCGGGGCGACGCCTGCCAGGTGCAGGCCTTCCGCGTGGGCGCGACCAGCTACGGCTTCCAGTACCACCCCGAGTGGACGCGCGAGACGATCGCCGAGGAGCTCGGCTGCTGGAAGGACGCGGAACTCGCGGCCGCCGGCACCTCGCGCGAGGCGGTCCGCGCCGCGACGGCCGAGCATTACCCGGCCGCGGAGCGCGCCTCCCGGCGCCTGTTCGAGGCCGTCAACCTGGTGCTCTTCCCGGCCTCGCGCCAGCAGCGCGGGCTGGTGGCGCCGGGCTGGATCCACCACTGATCGCGCGACGCGCGCCGCGCGACGCGCCGCCGCCGGGCTCCGGAACCTCGCTTTCCGCAACGAACTTCCGCCCGGGCGCGGACGCGGTTCCGCCGCGCCGGGACGATGCGCCCATGCACCCCGCCGCACGCCGACGCACGGAACTCGCCCGGGAGGGCGAGGACGCCGCCGCGCGCCACCTCGAGTCCGCCGGCTACCGGATCGTCGGCCGCAACGTCCGCGTGGGCGACGACGAGGCCGACATCGTCGCCATCGCGCCCTCGGGCGCCGTGGCGGTGGTGGAGGTGAAGGCGCGCCGGGGCGGCTGGCGGCCCGAGGAGCGGGTGGACGCGGTGAAGCGATCGCGCCTGGTGCGGCTCGCGGAGGCGCTCGCGGCGCGACCGGCGTTCCGGGGATGCCTGTTCCAGTTCGACGTCGTGGCGGTCGCCCGCGGGGGGCCGGGGGCCGAGGTCCTGCACTGGCCGCACGCCTTCGACGCCGGACGGCGCGGCTGACCGGCGCGCGGACGGCCGGCCGCGCCCGCGCCCGGCGCTCAGCGGGTCCCGGCGGGTGCCTGCATCTTCCGCATCGGGTCCAGGTAGCGCTCGCGCGCGATCTGCACCAGGCGCACCTCCATGCGGGCGATGCTCGTGCCCAGCCACCTGCGCTGCAGCGACTGGATGTACCGGGCCTGCTCGATGCGCTCCTGCGTCGCCTGGAGCTCGCCGCGCAGCGCAAGCTGCAGGTCGCGGTCGAAGATCGACACCGAGGGCGGCGCGTCGCTTCCGGTCACCGAGTACCAGGAGACCGAGGTCCGCTGCTCGACCGGCTCGGAGACCTGGCCGGGCGAGAGCGGCGCGATGACGCGCTGCAGGTCGTCGGTGAGGTCGGAGAGGTTCATGCTGCCTGCGGAGACGGTGACGTTCCGCCAGAAGCCGTGCTCCGGCATGCCGACCGCGTCGGCGACCTCGGGGAACGGCCGACCCTCCGCGAGCAGCTTCCGCGCCAGCTCCACCTTGTCCGCCTGCGAATCCTTGCTCAGGCGGATGCGGGCCAGCCGGTAGACCGGGTCGGGCGCGTACGCCGAGCGCCGCGTCCCGTAGAGCCGCTCCACGTCGCGCCAGCTCACCACCACGCGCGGCTCCACCTTGCGGCGCAGGATGTCGCGGGTGAGCTCCGCGTTCTTGCGGAACTCGACGAACTCCTCCACCGACATCTGAAGCTCGTCCCGGAGCGCCTCCTCGGCGCCCGCGCGGCTGCCGCCGCGCTCGGCGATGGTGGTTTCCTGCAGGTCGCGCAGCCAGGAGAGGAGCCCCTGCTTCATCTCGGGCGTCAGCCTGCTCTCGGCCTCCGCCAGGATGAGCTCCGACTCGACCTGCTGCCGGAAGGCACGGCGCACCAGCGCGTCCACCTGCTGGCGCGCGCTGTCGGGGTTCGGGTCCTGCGCGGCCAGCATGACGGCCGCCTCGATCTGCCGGAAGATCTCCTCGGCGAAGATCGGCCGGCCGTTGATCTGCCCGACCAGGCTCTCGACGGGCCAGCGCTGGCCCACGCGCAGCGACCGGGTCTCCGTCTCGGCGGCGAGCTGCGTGACCTCCTTCTGCGACGCGGGGTCGACGGCGGTGACGCGGGTCTCCTTGCGCTCCACCAGGCTGCCGTCGCCGGCCTGCGTCGATTCCGAGGTGACCTCGACGGTCGGGTCCTGCACGTCGGCCATCGGGGTCGCCACCACCTCGGGGACGGGGCCGTCGATCGGGTGCGAGAAGGCGTCGATGCCGACCTCGCGCACGTCCTGCGAGAGCTCCGCGTCCGAGGCGCAGCCCACGGCGCCCGCGAGGGCCGCCAGCCCAGCGAACCGGGCCACGCGGGCCACGGCCCGGAGGAGCGCGTTCGGTCGGCGGCGTTCGGGTCGATCCATGCGCGGCCGGAGTGTACGGGCCGACCCTCCTATACTTGCGGACCTCCCAAGGGAACCGATGACCGACCACAGCCCGACGCCCCCGTCCGACACCCCCGCCCCGTCGATCCACGTCGACAGCGACTGGAAGAAGCAGGCAGAGGCCGAGCGCGCTCGGCTCGCCGAGCGGGAGGCGGCCCGCGACGCGCAGGGCGGCGCGGAGAAGCTCCCGCCCGCGGACTTCCGCGGCCTGGTGGGACTCCTCGCCTCGCAGGCGGTCATGGGCCTGGGCACCATGGCCGACGAGAAGGGTCGCGTGGTGGTCGATCTCGAGGGCTCCAAGTTCGCGATGGACCTCCTGCAGGTGCTCTCGGAGAAGACCAAGGGCAACCTGACGCCCGAGGAGTCCGGCGAGCTCGAGGAGATCCTCCGCGAGCTCAAGATGCGCATGGCGGCGATCGTGCGGATGGTCGCCGAGCAGATGAGCCGCGCACCGGGCTCCGTGACCACCGCGCCGGCCGGCATCCCCGCCCCGGGCGCCGTCGCGCCCGCGCCCGCCGCACCGGGGTCCGCCGCGAGCAAGCTGATCATCCCCTGAACCCCGACGGACGGAGCCAAGACTCGTGACCACCCTCGCCCACGGACACAAGGACGGCACTGCCGGGACCCGGCCGCTGTCCAAGCACTACTTCCTGCTGCGCAGGCTGCACTCCCTGACGGGCATCGTCCCGATCGGCGTGTTCCTCTTCCCGCACCTCTTCACGAACAGCTCCATCATGTGGGCGCGCTGGACGAGCCCGACCTCGACGGTTCCGCCGGTCGAGCGCGGGATCGCGACCTTCCAGGAGGAGGTCAACTTCATCCACAGCCTGCCCTTCCTGACGCTGATCGAGGTGTTCGGGATCTGGGCGCCGCTGGCCTTCCACGCCGTCTTCGGCGTGTGGTTCGCGACGCAGGCCAAGGTCAACGTGCAGCACTACGGCTACCAGGACAACTGGCGCTACGTGTGGCAGCGGATCACGGGCTACGTCGCGTTCCTCTTCATCTTCGCGCACGTCTCCAGCCTGCGCTGGGGCTGGACGTGGGGCGGCCTGTTCCCGACCTTCGACGCGCACCACGCGGCGTCGAGCACCGCCGCGCACTTCCAGCAGGGCTCGATGGGCCTCCTGATGGCGGCCTTCTACCTGGTGTGCGTGCTCGCGATCGTCTTCCACTTCGCCAACGGCCTGTGGACCGCGGGCATCACCTGGGGCCTGACGCTGAGCACCGGCGCGATGCGGCGCTGGGGCCAGGCCTGCGCGGGAATCGGCCTGACGCTCGCCCTCGCGGGCGTGATGGCGGTCTATGGTTTCTCGACCCTGGACGTCGCGGAGGCGAAGCGCGTCGAGGGCGCCATGCACACGGAGTCCATGCCATGAGCACCAAGTCACAGCGCGTCATCATCGTCGGCGGCGGCCTCGCGGGCCTCGCGGGCGCGGTCAAGTGCGCCGAGCTCGGCCTGCAGGTCGACCTCTTCAGCGTCGTACCCGTCAAGCGCAGCCACTCGGTGTGCGCGCAGGGCGGCATCAACGCCTGCAACGACGTCGCCCGCCAGCAGGGCTTCAGCGAGTGGGAGCACTTCCAGGAGACCGTCTACGGCGGCGACTTCCTGGCGCAGCAGCCCCCGGTCTACGAGATGGCGCACTGGGCGCCGAAGGTCATCGACCTCTTCGACCGCATGGGCGTGCCCTTCAACCGCACGCCCGAGGGCCGGCACGACCTGCGCCTCTTCGGCGGATCGCTCTACAAGCGCACGCACTTCTCCGGCGCCACCACCGGCCAGCAGCTCCTCTACTCCCTCGACGAGCAGGCGCGCCGCGCCACCGACGAGGGCAAGGTGACCCAGTGGATCCACTGGGAGTTCCTGCGCCCGATCGTCGACGCCGACGGCGTCTGCCGCGGCATCGTCGCGCAGGACCAGCGCACCATGCAGGTACGGGCCTTCCGCGCCGACGCGGTCGCCATGGCGAACGGCGGCCTCGGACTGGTCTTCGGCAAGAGCACCAACAGCATCATGTGCAACGGCGCGGCTACCGGCCGCTGCTACCGCCACGGCGTGCTCTTCGCCAACAGCGAGTTCGTGCAGGTGCACCCGACGGCGATCCCGGGCGCCGACAAGCTGCGCCTCATGAGCGAGAGCGCGCGCGGCGAGGGCGGCCGCGTGTGGGTTCCCCGCCGCAAGGGCGACACGCGCGACCCGCGGCAGATCCCGGACGCGGAGCGCTGGTACTTCCTCGAGGAGCGCTACCCGAGCTACGGCAACCTGGTGCCCCGCGACATCGCCACCCGCGAGATCTTCAACGTCTGCGTCGACGACGGCATGGGCGTCGGCGGCAAGCGGCAGGTGTACCTCGACCTCTCGCACCTCGACCGCGAGTACATCGAGCGCAAGCTCGGCGGCATCATCGAGATCTACCGCAAGTTCGTCGGCGAGGACCCGGCCGAGGTGCCGATGCGCATCTTCCCCGGCGTCCACTACTCGATGGGCGGCATGTACGTCCGCTACGAGCCGAAGCCCGACATGAAGGGCATCGTCCAGGGCGACCCGAAGAACCTGATGACGAACGTCGAGGGCCTCTACGCCCTCGGCGAGTGCAACTACCAGTACCACGGCGCCAACCGCCTCGGCGCGAACGCCCTGCTCTCCTGCACGTTCGACGGCCTGTTCGGCGGCTTCTCGATCGTCAACTACGCGCGCGCCAACGCCTCGCGCGCGGAGGCGCCGGCGAGCCTCTTCGACGACGCGGTCCGGGCCGAGGAGTCGGCGGCGCGCTCCCTCGTCGAGGGCACGGGCACCGAGAACCCCTACGCGATCGGCCACGAGCTCGGCGAGGAGATGACCGAGGCCAGCACCGTCGTCAAGACGGCGGAACGCCTCGCGCGCGCCCGACGCACGCTCGATGCGCTGCGCGACCGCTACTCGCGCATCGGCCTCGCCGACGGCGGCGCGTGGACCAACCAGAACCTGGTGTACGCGCGCGCGCTCGGCGACATGCTGGCCCTCGCGGACGCGATGCTCGCCTGCGGCGACCTGCGGAAGGAGAGCCGCGGCAGCCACTACCGCGCCGACTTCCCCGAGCGCAACGACGCCGAGTTCATGAAGACCTCGCTCGCCGCCTGGAACCCCGCCACGAGGCGCTGCGACGTCTCGTGGGAGAAGGTCGAGGCCCCGCTCGTCGCGCCGCGCGCGCGGACGTACGGGAAGAAGGACGGGGCGGCGAAGGCAGAGCCCGCGGCGGCCGGGGCGAGGTGACCCGCGCCCGCCGGCTCAGCCCCGGATCGCCGGCAGCGCGTAGTTCAGCACGCTGATCGCCGCCTGCGCGGCAGCCAGGAGCAGTGCGCCCACGACCGCGCGGCCCGACGAGTGCGGCCGCGTCGGACCGAGCCCCATCGCGGTGAGCCACGCGATCGACACGAGGATCGCCGGGTCGAAGTAGCGCTCCCACACCTGGCTGTTGCCGACCTGCACCGCGAAGAGCGCAAGCAGCGCCACCGTCACGACGGTCGCGTGCCGGCCGCGACCGACTTCCGCCGCACGGATCCAGAGGACGGAGAGCACCACGGCGCCGGCCATCGCGCCGAGCACGACGACCGGCGAGCGGCCGTCGAGGGTGGGCAGGTGGCGGACGAGCGTCCACAGGGCGCCGCCCCAGCGGCCGTCCTCGCGCGACCAATCGCTCGCGGGCAGTGCCGCGGCAACGCCCGCAAGCACCGCCAGCATCGCGACCGCCAGCGCATGGCGGCGGACGGCGCTCACCGCCTCGGCGGCCATCGGAAGGAGGAGCAGCGAGCCCCACGCACCCACCAGCGCGAGCCCGTACGGGAACGCGACCGGATTGATGCCCCGGTCGTGCAGGTGGCGGAAGTGCGCCGGGGTCATCCCGCCCCAGGCGGCTGCCAGCGCGCCCAGCAGCGCCGCACCCGGAAGCAGCGCGGCGACGGATCCGGCGAGCCGCCGCCACGCGCGCGGCTCGTCGCCCGCCCACTGCTCGGCGGGACTCGCGCTCCGCCCCAGCGGGCTGGCCAGGATCCCCGCCACGATCACCGGGGCCGCCAGGAAGAGGTTCGTCTGCCTCACGCACAGGGCCGACGCGAAGAGCACGGCGACGGCGAGGAAGGTGGCCGCGGACGGCGGCGCCCACGCGGCCAGGCCGACGGCCGCGCTCCCGAG
>JBILFU010000084.1:0-7367 GCA_044351405.1 Phycisphaerales bacterium | reverse complement strand
GGCACCGCCACCAACCGGCAGCCCGTGACCTCCGCGACGGCCTTGGCCGTGGCGCACGCCACGCGCAGGCCGGTGAACCCGCCGGGGCCGACGCTGACCGCAAGCAGGCCGATGTCGCCGGGGCCGCAGCCTGCGGCGCGGACGGCTGCGTCGATCGATGCCATCAGGTGGTCGTGCGCGTCGTCCGGCGCAGGCACCGCGACCTCATGCACCGCGCCCCCGGGACCACCGCGGAACGCCACCGAAGCCGCCCGCTGCGAAGCCTCGATGGCCAGCACGCCCTCAGCCATGGAGGGCTCCGAAGGACGCAAGCGGCATCGATTCCATCACCAGCGTGTCCGCGTCGGGGGCGTCGCCCGACAGGTCGACCGCGGTCACCCGCGCGCGGTCGTGGTCCGTGTTCAGGAGGAGGAGTTCCGGGAAGGGCGCCTCCGCGCCGTTCTCCACGAAGGCATGGCCCAGGACGAAGGTCCGCACGCCCCAGGCAGCCCCCAGCTCCGCCAGGAGGTCCCGGGTCCACCCGCGGCCCCACACCATGCGCCAGGCGCTGCCGGACCCGTGCGCGTAGTCGGCCTCCACGAGCGTTCGGTCCAGGATGCCGCGGTCGAACCCGTCGAGGTCGTGCGGCGACGGCAGGGAATGGCTCAGCATGAGCCCGTTCACGCAGCGCACGGCGAGCGGCAGCGCCCGCACGAAGCGCACGACCGCCTCCTCGACCAGCGCGGCATCGTCGCCGAAGGCCCAGTCGAGGCCGGCGTCGAAGAGCTCGTTGTTGTCGCCGGCGCCCTTCGAGACGGGCTGGCGGAACGCCTGCGCGAGCTCGTGGTTCGCGAGCACCACGTGGACGCGCCCGGGATGCAGGAGCACCAGCTGCGCCGCGCGCGCCAGCATGCGGTGGCTCAGGTCGACGCCGTTGACCAGCCGCTCGCCGTGGATGAGCTCGTGGAGCACGAGGTGGTTCCCGGCCGAGGCGTCGAGCCGCGCCAGGTCGCGGACGATGCGCAGGTGGACCGGGTTGTCGTGGAGGTCGCCGGTGAGGAGCAGCCGCCCCGACCGCGGCAGGTGCACGCTCGACCCGCGGCGGCACGGGTCGGCGAGCATCGCGGCCGCGGCGGCGTCGAGCAGCCCGGCGATGCCGGCGGCGTCCTGCATGGAGACGGAGAGCGGGTCGAGGGTCACGGCGCCACGGTCACCGCGACGAAGACGTCGCCGCTGCCCGTGACGGTGGAGATGCGCACCGGCACGTAGAGGGGCCCGGAACGCCCCGGCGACGGGGTGAAGTCGAAGACGACGTCCACGAAGTCCGTGCCGCGCTTCTTGCCGGTCACGATCCGCGCGGTTCCCTCGCCGCCGGGAACGTCGATGCCGGTGATGTCCCCCCAGGCGGGGGCCGTCACCCTGCCCTGCGCCTGCGGATTCAGGTGCTCGATGGTGGTCGTCAGGCGGACCGGCTGGCCGGCCTTGGCCACGCCCGCGAGCACGATGCTCTCCGGCGCGAACCAGAAGCGCGAATGCATGCCGGGGTCGAAGCGCGACCCGGTGGTCTCGTGCCGGACGCGGAGCGGGATCTGCGGACAGTCGGCCCGGTCCGTGGTGACGACCCACCACTGCGGCAGGGGCGCTCCGAGCGCCGCCATGTCCCACCGCAGCTCGTAGGCGGCTCGGGGCAGGTCCGCGGCGGCATCGAAGCCCGCGATGGCGGGAGCGCGGCCGCCCGCGGACAGGATGCGGAACGGCACGCCGTCCGTGGCCTCGAGCCGGATGGTGCCGGAGGCGTTGCCCTTCAGCGCGTCCACGTGGGCGGGCACGGCCCGGACGGGCTGCGTGACCTCGGCGACCATCCTTGCCAGCACCAGGCCCTGGAAGCCCTGCGCGGCGATCATCACCTTGGCGTCCTTCTCGCCGGGGCTCCTGGGTACCTGGAGCGCCGCCTCCAGCTCGAGCGTCGCGCCCGGAGCGATCGTCTTGCCGGCGATGTCCGTCACGTCGGTGCACTTGCAGCTCGGCTTGGCGCTGGCGATCGTGATCGGCGCGGAACCCACGTTCCGCAGCACGAACCGGGCCGGATGCTTGGAGCCCGGCGCGACGCGGCCGAAGTTCACCTCGGCGGGCTCGACGACGAGCGGCACCGCCGCCGCGGCCTGCGCAGGCACGGCCGCATATTGCGCCGCGGCGAATGCCGCGACGCAGGGGATGGACAGCGCGAGGAGGAACGACGGGAGCGACCGCATCCCCCGATTCTACGGAGGGAACGCCTGCCGGCTCCTCAGCCCGTGGTCCAGTTGGCCAGCAGGATGCCGAGGTCGGCGCCGTCGATCGTGCCGTTGGCGGTCAGGTCGCCGGGGCACGGCGACCCGCACGCGCCCCATCCGTTCAGGAGGAGGCCGAGGTCGGCGCCGTTCACCAGGCCGTCGTTGTTGAGGTCTCCGGGCGGCGCGGGCGGTGCGCACGTGCCGTCGCCTGCGGCCGGGATGATCTTGTAGATCTGCCCGCCGTGGTCGGCGATGTAGATCTCGCCGTTGGCGTCCTCGCCGAACGACGCGATCTGGTTGACGATCCCGCCCTCGGCCGATGTGCCCAGGGTCGAGTTGCGGTTCTGGAACTCGGTCTTGGTGCTGGTCGCCGAGTTGTAGCGGAACGACCAGATGTTGCTGCTGGAGTAGTCGGCGAAGATGTAGGTGCCCTGCAGGTCCGGGATGCGGCAGCCGCGGTAGACGTATCCGCCGGTCAGGCAGTAGCCGCCGCTGGTTCCGCTCACGTGGTTGTAGACGTGGATCGGGGCGGTGAGGGTGGGGCTTCCGAAGGTGCAGCCGGTGAGGCCCGTGTTCGAGGTGCCCTCGGTGCAGCGCCAGCCGTAGTTTCGGCCGGCGCCGGTGCCGGCGGCCTGGAAGTTGATCTCCTCCACCGCGTTCTGCCCGACGTCGCCGATCCAGAGGTCGCCGGTGGCGCTGTCGAAGGAGCACCGCCACGGATTGCGAAGTCCGTAGGCCCACACGGTGTCGTCGGCCGTGCTCGCGCCGCCGACGAACGGGTTGCCGGCGGGGACGGTGTAGTAGGGCGCCGCGCCGCCGACGGTGGGCTTGATGCGGTGGATCTTGCCGAGGCCGTCGGTGAGCGTCTGGGCACGGTTTCCGGGATCGTTGGCGCTGCCGCCGTCGCCGGTGGCGATGTACAGGTTGCCGTCGGGGCCGAAGTCCATCCAGCCGCCGTTGTGGTTGGTGAACGGGTCCGACCAGGTCATCATGATCACGCCGGTCGTGTTGGCGATGTTCGGGTTCGCCGAGACCGTGTACCGCGCGACGTTGTTGGCGCCGGAGCCCGTGTAGAAGACGTAGAACTGGCCGTTGGTCGCGTAGTCCGGGTCGAACGCGAGGCCGAGCAGGCCCTGCTCGTCGCTCGTCGAGGCTCCGCCGGTGACGAGCGCGTCGATGTCGAGGAACGACGTCGCGAGGAGGGTGTTCGTGGACAGGTTGACGATGCGGATGCGGCCCGCCTTCTCCAGGACGAAGAGGCGGGAGGCGTCGCCCGGCGCATGCGTGATGAACGTCGGGTAGACGAGCCCGGAGGCGATGATGCGCTTGGTGTCGATCGGGGTCTGCGCGAGCGCGGCGGAGGATGCGGTGAGCGCAAGCGCGCCCGCGAGAATCGTGGTCGATGCCTTCATGGTGCTGACTGGCTCCGGTCTGGGGTGATCGGCGAAGATTGCCGACAACGATACGCAGGTGCCCGCGAACCGGGTCGCGCGCCGTGGGAATGATGTTCTCGGAATCCCCCGTGGCAAGGCCGGCGGCGCCCGAACGGCGCCGGAACCCGGGAAATGGGCGCGGAAACGCCCCGGTATCGGGACCTTGTCACTGACCGGCCCGGGCGGGTTCGGCCGGGACGGACGCCAGGAGCCCCAGCGACGCCTCGCGCGCCTCGGCCAGCGCTCGGTCCAGCCGGTCGAACGCGGGACCGTACCGGGCGGCGGCGGCGACGATCCGCGCGACGTCGCGCGAGTCCACCGCCTCCGCGAGGAGCGGCAGCATGGTGGCGGCGTAGCCGTCGTTGCGGTCCGTGGCGGCGAAGAGGCTTCGGTACCACGGGCGTCCCTCGAGCCCGGCGTCGTCGAGCCAGGCGCGGTCGAGCGACAGGAGCAGCGCGTCCAGGCGCCTGCACGCGGCATCGGCGTCCGCGCCGCGCGGGCCGTCGAGCGCGGGCATCGCGGAGGCGAGCGCCGCATCGACCCCGGCGCCCGCAAGCGCGACGGCATCCGCCCGGAGCCGGAGCGCGTCGACGGCCTCGGCGGCGGCCGGGTGGCTGACGCGCTCGCGCAGCGTGCGGAGGATCCGCGCGGCCTCCACGCCGTGCCGCGCGGCGCGCAGCGGGACCACGGGCTCCGCGGCCGCGAGCGCGGCCAGCCCGTTCGTCATGCGCGTGATCATGAGCGCGGGCTCGTAGTCGGCACCGACCGTCGCGCGGTACCACGCGATGGTGTCGTAGTTGGAGTGGTAGCTGGTGCCCTCGGCGCCGCCCGCCCCGAAGGACGCGCACGAGACGCCCACGTGGCAGTTGAACGCGACGTGGTCGGAGCCGCCGCCGAGGTCGCCGAACCGGGGCTCGCCCTTGCCCGCCGAGAGCATGCGGTCGTACACGGTCTCGCCGGGGGTGCCGCGGGCCTGCGGCACGCGCACCGCCGCGCGGAGGATCGCGTCGCGCAGGCTGGGCGAGGCGGAGGCGCCGAAGTTGGGGCCCATGGCCGCCATGTCGAGGTTGACGTACGCGACCGCGTCGCGGAGCAGCGCGGCGCGCCTGCCCTCGACCCACTCGGTGCTGCCGATGATGCCGTACTCCTCGGCGCCCCAGGCAGCGAACACCAGCGTGCGCGCGGGACGTGCGCCGTCGCGGGCCGCCTCGGCGAAGCTGCGGGCGCTCTCCATGAGGGCGATGGTCCCGGCCAGCGGGTCCGCCGCACCGAAGCCCCACGCATCGTGGTGGCAACCGACGATCACGAGCTGCTCGGGCCGCTCGCTGCCCGCAAGCACGGCCACCACGTTGGCGGAGCGACGGACCTCGCGGTCCTGCGCCACCTTCACGCGGACCAGGAGCTCCGGGCCCCCGTCCAGGCGGTACTCGAACGGCAGCCCGCCCTTCCAGCCGCCGTCGGCAGGGACGGGCGCGCCCTGCATTCGGCGGATGATCTCCGCGGCCGCCGCGTAGCCCACCGGCTGCACGGGGATGCGCGGCAGCGGCACCGCGGCCAGGTCCCGCCGCGGTGCGCCGGGGGCGGACGCGTACCCCGGGGTCTGCGGATCGCCGGGCTGGTCCGAGGCGTACACGGAGCCGCGCTGCACGCAGGTGTCGTTGGCCCAGCCGCCCTCGGGCCACACCTTGCCCTTCGCGGGCGCCGCGTCCGCGGGATCCGTGAAGATGACGAGCGCGGCCGCGCCCGCCTCCTCCGCGAACTTCGCCTTGAAGCCGCGGAAGTTCCCGCCGTAGCGCGCCAGCACCACCTTTCCGCGGCAGTCGACGCCCCACTCGCGCAGCAGCTCGAAGTCCCGCTTTGTGCCGCGGTTGGCGTAGACCACGCCCGCGGAGACGTCGCCCGAGCCGCTGTAGGCGTTCCACCCGAAGGTGAGGCCCGGATGCGCGGTGGACGGGTCGATGGCCAGGTTCCGCTCCACGGTCGGCAGCGCGATCACGCCGCGACGGCCGCCCGCGCCGGGCGGCGGCATCTCGGGGCCGCCGACGATCTCGACGAGCGCCTCGCTCGGCTGGGGAAGGAGCGCGTCGAACTCCTCCACCGCCACCGTCAGGCCCATGGCGACGAACGCGTCGCGGATGCGAGCGATCGCGCGTGCGTCTCCCGGCGTCCCTGCGACGTGCGGCTCCGAGCCGAGGAGCTCGTGCCAGCGGGCGAGCGACGCGGCCGTCGGGACCGCGTTCACGGCGGCAATCAGCCGCTCGGACGCGGCAGCGGGCGCGGGGCCGTGACCCGGATGCGCCTGGGCCGCGAGCGCGGCGGCCGCGCCGGTGAACGCCGCGAGGATGGCCGCTGCGCTCGGCATGACCGCCCTCGCTCAGTGCGCACCGGCGGGCGCCTTCGCGCCGCCGGCGGTGCCGAGGACCTGCGGCCACGGGTTCATGCCGTGGCACGCGCGACCGGTACGGTCGACGTAGTCCTGGTGGTAGTCCTCGGCCGGCCAGAAGGTGGCGGGCGCATCGACCACCTGCGTCACGATCGGCTTGCTGCCGAAGGCCTTGGCCGCGGCGAGCTCGGCCACGTAGTCGCGCGCGACCTTCGCCTGCTCGGGCGAGGTGCAGAAGATCGCGGAGCGGTACTGGTCGCCCACGTCCGGTCCCTGGCGGTTGAGCTGCGTCGGGTCGTGCATCATGAAGAAGCCCTCGACGAGCTGCCGGTAGGTCACCTTGGCGGGGTCGAACTCCACCTTGACCACCTCGGCGTGGCCGGTGCCGTGCTCGCACACCTGGCGGTACGTGGGACTGTCCGTGCGCCCGCCCATGTAGCCGCTGACGGCGTTCGTGACGCCCGGGCAGACGGAGAACCAGTGCTCGATCCCCCAGAAGCAGCCTCCGGCGAAGTACGCGGTCGCGGAGGCGGGAACGGCGGCCTCCTTGGCGGCGTCGGATGCGCCGGCGGCCGCGGCCTCGCCGCGGGCCAGGCCGGTCGGTTCCTTGGTGAAGCGGTCGGCGGGCAGCGTGCCCTTGTCCCAGAATCGGAGCGCCGCGGAATTCAGGCAGTAGCGGAGCCCGGTGGGGCGCGGGCCGTCGTCGAAGACGTGGCCGAGGTGCGCGTTGCAGCGCGCGCAGTTGATCTCCTGGCGCACCATTCCGTGGCTCGTGTCGGAGCGCTCCACCACGTGCGCCGGGTCGACGGGCGAGTGGAAGCTCGGCCAGCCGGTGCCGGAGTTGAACTTGTGCTCGCTGGAGAAGAGCGGGAGCCCGCACACGACGCACGCGTAGGTGCCCTGCTTCTTGTTGTCGAGCAGGTTGCCGCAGAAGGCGGGCTCGGTGCCGGACTTCTGCGTGACGCGGTAGGCCTCGGGGTCGAGCTTCGACGCAAGCTCCGCCACCGTTGCGGCGGGGAGCGGCGTGACGTCGTAGCCGGACTGGGAGCGGGTCGTTGCTGGCTTGGGATTCATGGCGGGTGCGGGGGCGCCCTGCCCCGGCGGCGCGCACGAGGCGGCCGAGGAGAGGAGCGCACAGGCGAGGAGGGCAAGGGGTCGAAGCATGGCGGGTGCGGCTCCGGAGGGAGAGCGTAGGCGGGTGCGGCATCGCGCGGGCCCGGGCGCGTACCCTCCGGCCCATGAACCGCCGCGATCGGCGCGAATTCCTCGTTCGTACCGCCTCGGTCGCGGCCGCCGGAG